>NZ_CAWLMI010000001.1:0-31624 GCF_963862045.1 Aeromonas sp. 159
AGAGTAGGACACTGCCAGGCACCCAATTAAACGGTGATGTGAAGAATCACGTCACTGGCTGCGAGGATGACACCTCAAAGAAGCGGCAAATGATTTAGCGCAAGCTAACCGAATGCGGAGCGGTAGTTCAGTCGGTTAGAATACCGGCCTGTCACGCCGGGGGTCGCGGGTTCGAGTCCCGTCCGCTCCGCCACTAATTTGAAGGCCTTCCCGATTGGGAAGGCCTTTTTGCTATGGGCGGTTTTCGCCCCGTGGCCCACAGATTTGTACGCAAGAACCAACACAAAGCCCGGTTTCATAACCGGGCTTTTGTATTTTTAGCGCCTTAAACCACCAATATCTGGCTTTTCTCTGCCAAGTAAGAGTGCCAGATAGCCGATTATTCCCACCATTTTCTGGCTATATCCGAGCCCTATCAGTTTCATTCACTGCCATTTGAACGACTCTACAGATGGTCAAATCAGCCTTCTGCCGCCTGCTGACTACAGGGCAGCCCCATATTGACTACCTCCGCTTCCATCTGCACGTCGATCTTGAAGCCCAGCAGCTTGGCTAGGTTGGGAATACCGAGATTGCCGGATTAATCAGGTACCGTTCAAGCAAAGAGGCCTTCCCGTCGGGAAGGCCTCTTTGCTTTATCTATCAACTGATTACCATCACTCGGTCGATTTATCAGCGCTTCTCTTTGTTGCCAATGCTCAGGCCGAGCTTGATGGAGAGGGCTGCCAGTAACAGCAGCATCATGATCAGGGAAAAGAAGTTGCTGCCAAGCTCCGGGTATTGCACCTTGAGCAGCGCGGAGTGGCCGAAGACACCGATAAAGAAGCAAAGCAGGGTGCAGATGGGGGTGTTGCCCACCATGGGTTCATGGCGATAGTGCTGGAACAGCTGATAGGCCGCCAGCCAGAGGGCAATCAGCGGGAAGAAGGAGAAAGGCACGACCGAGTTGGTCAGCACGGCCAGAGAGGCATCGCCACAGATACCAATCAGCATGGCCATGGCGAGCGGTTTTTTCGGGATCATAAGCTGTTCAGTCATATCGTTCTCCATCCTGTGGTCATGGGTGAGGTTCACGGCGCTTCTGGTTTTGTACCTCGGCGCCCATGGCGATCATCCGCAGTTGGCGAATTGTTCGGTCGGAGAGTGCACGGCACTCTTCGCTGGTCATGTCGAGTGCATCGGCACCGGCACTGAAGACGATGGTGACCATGGCTTCTGCCTGGATGTAGGCATCTTCCCGTGGTGCTTCTGTGGTGGCTTCCAGATAATCGGTCAGCTCTGCGATAAAGTGCTGGATTTCGCGAGCCACCGCCTGACGAAAGGCGGCCGAGGTGCCGGAGCGTTCCCGCAGCAGCAGCCGGAAGATGTTGGGGTTGTTCTCGACGAACTCCATAAAGGTTTGCACCGAGGTGCTGATGACACTGCCACCACCGGCAATGCGCTGGCGTGCCTGGCGCATCAGTTGGCGCAGGGTAAGGCCTCCTTCGTCAACCAGGGTCAGGCCCAGTTCCTCCATATCGCGAAAGTGGCGATAGAAAGAGGTGGGCGCGATGCCCGCTTCGCGAGCGACTTCCCGCAGGCTGAGATTGGAGAAACTCCGATTGGCGCACAGTTGGCTGAATGCAGCATCGATCAATGTACGCCGGGTTTTTTCTTTTTGTTGAGCGCGAATACCCACGAAATCAGTCACCTTCAGCTTATTGAGGACAAATGATAACCCGAAGGCGCCTCAGGATCAGGTTTGTATCCTACTTTTTTACCATTGACCGTGAGGAAATCACCATAGAAAATGGCTAACAGCTGTTCGCTGAAAGGATGCAATGAGATGGCCAGACCCCCCATTATTTTCACCAATACCCTGCTGTTCTCCCTCTCCGGGATAGTGGCGTTGATTGTCGTGCCCTGGTACGGCGTGAGCCACGGTTACGATCTCTGGCAGTGGGCCAGTTTCCTGTTGTTGTTCTGCCTTAGTGGTCTCTCCATCACCGCAGGCTATCACCGGCTCTGGTCGCACAAGGCCTACAAGGCGCACCTCGCTTTGCAGTGGTTGTTTGCCATCGGCGGTGCGTTGGCGCTGCAGAATTCGGCCCTGCACTGGTCGGCCGATCACCGCCGTCACCATCGTCATGTGGATGACAACGATAAAGACCCCTACAGCGCGGGGCGCGGCTTCTGGTATTCCCACATCGGCTGGATGTTGCGGGAGCATCAAGGAGATCGCTATGGTGATTACAGCAATGTGCGTGACCTGCAAAACAACCCGGTGGTCGCGTTTCAGCACCGTCACTATCTGACGCTGGCACTGGCGGCCAATCTGGGGCTGCCGCTGCTGCTTGGCCTGTGGCACGGGGACTTGCTCGGCATGTTGCTGTTGGCGGGCGTGCTGAGGATGGTGATGACTCACCACACTACCTTCTTCATCAACTCGCTGGCCCACATCTGGGGCAGTCAGCCCTATACCGATCGCAATACCGCTCGCGATAACGGCATCCTGGCTTTTTTCACCTTTGGCGAGGGGTACCACAACTTTCACCACCTGTTCGAGAATGACTACCGCAACGGCATTCACTGGTGGCAGTTCGATCCGACCAAGTGGTTGATCCGGCTCGCCTCCTGGTGTGGTCTGGCGGGAGATCTCAGATCTTCGCCGGAGGAGCGTATCGAGCAGGCCCGGCTGCAGATGCAGCTGAAACGGGCACAAGCCAAGTTGCGCAAGCAGGAAGATCTAGAACTGTGGCAGGCGCTGCTGCAGGAGGAGTACGACAAGCTGAGCCAGCAGTTGCAACACTATTATGCCAGTCGCAAGCGGCTGCTGGAGCTGCGCAAGCGCAAGGCGCTGGCGCGCTATGACCGCCTCAAGCTGCAACTGGAGTACCGCGCACTGCGGGATGGCCTTATCGCAGGTAAACGCAACTGGAGTCGTCTGCTGGCAGGTATTGCATGATGCCGTCCGGTTATCACAGAGACTAAAAGAGAAGACCGCCTGCTGGCGGTCTTCTCTTTGGTATGCGTGTTTGAACGGACTAGTTGGCTTGGCTCTGCTGTTGCTGCAACTGATCCAGTGCCTGCTGCTCCTGCTGGCTAAGACCCAGTTGTTCACAGGCCTGCTCAAAGCTGATCCCCAGATGGCACATCATGATATCGATGGCGGGCAGATAGTTTTTCATAGCTTCTTCCATGGTGATCCTCCAGACCCGTCACTTATGCCCTGAACCACTCGGGGCGGCAATTAGACTTTAGGCTTAGTCTGTCCATTTGATAAGCACCCCTGCCACTGGGGGAGGGAATTTGTTACCCTGCACCATGATAAAAACGGTTGCCGTATGACTGCGAGCAACAGGTGAGGAGCAGGGCATGTTATTGAGTTTCTTGATCATCGCTTCAGGTTGGTGGCACATCCGTGCGGCCTACGGTTCAGACAGCCGCCAGTTCTATATCAGCAAGCCGCTGACCATGCTGCTTATCATCGCGTTGGCGTTCGGCTACCAGAGTTATGACCACGATGGTTCCCACGCCTGGATCCTGCTCGGCCTCTGCCTCTCGCTGGCGGGCGATGTGCTGCTGATGCTGCCAAGCGATCGCTTCATTCAGGGGTTGGCGGCATTTCTTGTCGCGCATCTCTGCTATATCGTTGGTTTTGCCCAAGGACCATTGCTGCTCAATCTGGTGGATGGTTTGCTGCTGTTGCTGATCGCCGGCATGGTCTTTGGCCTGCTGTGGGGCAAGCTGGGGGAGATGCGGATCCCGGTCTTCTGCTACATGCTGGTGATCATCGGCATGGCCTGGGTGGCTGCCGGGGCCTGGCACGCCTCTCTCACAGCCGGTTCGGCCGCCGCTCTGGTGGGGGCGCTGATGTTCCTCTTCTCCGACAGCATGCTGGCGCTCGATCGCTTCCGCCGCCCCTTTCCCCACGCCCGCGCCTGGGTGATGAGTAGCTACTTCGCGGCGCAATTCCTGATTGCAGGGTCGCTGGCGGGATAACGCCTTCTGGTTGAGTGCAGGTAACAGATAACGAAAAACGGGCCTTGGCCCGTTTTTCGTTTTATGCTCGGCGGTTTTTCACGCCTCTAGCGGTTCGGCATCCGCAGCCCGTGGGGCAGGGGATTTGAGCAACAGCATCAGGCCGCTGGCGATCAGCAGGAAGATCCCCATGATGTAGAACACCTGGTTGTAGGCCATGATGGCCGCCTCCCGGTTGATGGTATTGGCCAGCATGGCGTGGGCTTGCTGCTGAGCAATCTCGGGGCCTGAACCCTGCGCCATCATGCTCTGGGCCAGCTGCAGCAGATAGTTTTGCCCCTCGATACTGCTGGCGGCCAGAGTGCTGCCAATTTGCAGCACATGGGTGCGGGTATCGTTGTCGAGCATGGTCGCGATGATGGCGATACCGAACGCACCACCGAGGTTGCGCAGCACGTTGAGCAGGGTCGAGGAGGAGGGGATCTCGTCGTGGCTCAGGCTGGCGGTGGCGACCAGGGAGAGCGGCACCATGATGAAGGGCTGCCCCAGCGCCCGCACGATAAGCGACTGGATCAGCTGCGGCCCGGCGTAGTCGGCACTCATGTTGACGTTCATAAAGCAGCTGACGGCGAAGATCAGGAAGCCGAAACTCACCAGATAGCGCGGGTCTATCTTGTGGGTCAGTTTGGGCACCAGCGGCAGCACCAGCAGTTGCGGTAGTCCCATCCACATCAGGACTTCGCCGATTTCCAGCGCGTTGTAGTTGTGGATCTGGGTCATATAGAGCGGCAGCACATAGATAGATCCCATCAACGCCATGCCGAGGATCAGATAGGCGAAGCAGGCCAGCGCGAAGCGCGGGTTGTGCAGCAACCGCAGATTGACCAGCGGGTGACGGCGGATCAGCTGGCTGATGACGAAGAACACCAGCGCCACCGCCGAAATGACTGCCAGTCGCACGATGAAGCTTGAGCCGAACCAGTCTTCCCGGTTGCCCTCTTCCAGTACCACCTCCAGCAGGCCGAGGCCAAGCGCCATGGTGACAATCCCGATAAGGTCGACCCGCTTGATCACGGCCCAGTCCACCGGTTTTTTATCCAGCCCGTGGGCCAGCATGGCCATCACCAGCAATCCTGGCGGCACGTTGAGATAGAAGATGTAGTGCCACGACATCTGCTCGGTGAGCCAGCCACCGAGGGTTGGGCCGATGGCGGGGGCGAAGGTGGCGCAGAGGCCAAACAGCGCCATGCCGGTGGCCCGCTTCTGTAACGGCAACAGGGTGACGATGAGGGAAAAGGCCATCGGGATCAGCGCCCCGCCGGTGAAGCCCTGCAGCGCCCGGAAGACGATCATGCTGGTGAGGTTCCAGCTGAACGAGCAGAGCACGGAGGCGGCGATAAAGGCGCCAGTGGTCCAGAGCAGGTAACGGCGCACGCTCAGCCCCCGGCTCAACCAGCCGCTCAGGGGGATGGCGATCATCTCCGCCACCAGATAGGAGGTGGAGATCCAGGAGCTTTCGCTCAGGGTGGCCGACAGGGCCCCCTGAATATCCTTCAGGGAGGCATTGGTGATCTGGATATCGAGGATGGCCATAAAGGCGCCGATAAGGCCCCCCATGACCGCGATCCAGTTGCGACGTGGAATGGGCTCCATCAGTTGGCAGCCACCACGGGATCAGGAGTGCGGGTATCCACGATCACTTCGGTCGAGAGACCCGGCAGCAGCTTGCCTGCCAGCGGGCCCGGCTCGGGGATGCGGATCTTCACCGGTACCCGTTGCACGATTTTGGTGAAGTTGCCGGTGGCATTCTCCGGTGGCAGCAGGGCGAACTTGGCACCGGTCGCCGGGGCCAGGCTGTCGATAATCCCTTCGACCGGTTGATCCGGGTAGGCATCGAGTACCACTTCGACCTTCTGGCCCGGCTGCATATGGGCGAGCTGGGTCTCCTTGAAGTTGGCCTCGACCCACACCTGTTGCAGCGGCACCAAACTGGCGACCTGCATGCCGGACTGGACGTAGAGCCCTTCCCGCAGGCTGCGCTTGCCGATGATGCCATCGGCCGGTGCCCGCAGCTCGGTGTAGCCGAGCTCCAGCTTGGCCTGCTCCAGTTGTGCTTCGCTCAACGCCAGCTTGGCCAAGTTCTGTTTGCGCTCGGCATCCAGTACCAGCAGTCGCTCACGGGCCGCTTGCAGGGCGGCTTGGGCCTCCCGGGCTTGCGCCTGATTGACCTGCAGGCCGGCACGCACCTCGTCCAGACTGTCTTGCGAGCTGTAGTGGCGCTGGTTGAGCTGACTGATCCGGTTGACCTGCTGGCTGGCGCGCAGCTGTTCGGCCTTGGCGGAGGCGACCTTGGCCTCGGCCTGCTGAATCAGGCTCAGTTGTTGGGTGCGGGTGGCCGCCAAATTTTCGGCCGTCGCCTGATTGAGGCGCAGGTCGGCTTCGGCCTCCGCGACCCTGGTTTTGTATTCGCGATCATCGAGACGGGCTATCAGTTGGCCCGCTTTGACCGGCTGGTTGTCGGTGACCAGCACTTCGCGGATATAGCCGGGCAGCTTGGAGCTGATCCCGGTCACTTCACTTTGCAGATAGGCGTTGTCGGTGCTTTCAAAATAGCGGCCGTGAAGATACCAGTAACCGGCGAACAGCAGACCGAGCAGCGCCAATATCATGGCTGCCAGCAGGGGAATTTTTTTGTGTTGACTCATTTTTGTGATTCCTGAACTTAAGGGGCGCAGGCTAACACTGGTCAACTGTTTCGATTAGTATTGGTTCACGAGATATACAGTTTCACTGGTGCAACAATGGATCTCAATGCCGCGTTAATTCTGGTGCGTATCGTCGACAAGGGTTCGTTTACGGGGGCCGCCCGCGAGCTGGGGATGACCAAGGCGATGGTCAGCCGCCGCATCGCCGAACTGGAACAGCGGCTCGGAGTGCGTCTGCTCTATCGCTCCACTCGTCAGCTCACTTTGACCGAGGAAGGGGAGAAGTACTACCTGCACTGCAGCAAGGCGGTCGATGCCCTGACCGAAGCCGAGCTGATGCTGAGCGCCAGCCAGCAGGAGGTGACCGGCACCCTCAAACTGGCGGTACCCATCGAGACGGGGCAACTGGTGGTCGGGCGCTTGGTCGCCAAGTTTTTGCAGGCCTATCCCGCCCTGCAGGTGGAGCTGGAACTGACCAACCGGGTGGTGGACCCCATCAGCGAAGGGCTGGATGCGGTGGTGCGGATTGGCGACATGAGCGACTCCAATCTGGCGGCGCGCCGGCTCTGGAGCACCGGGAGGCTGCTCTGTGCCAGCCCGGACTATCTGGCCCGTAGTCCGGTCATCGAGCGGCCGGAGGATCTGGCCAACCACGAGCGGGTGACGGTAAGTAGCGGATTTCTCGCCTCTCACTGGTGCTTCGAGCTGGATGGAAGAGAGGTGCTGGTTGACCCCCCATCCCGTTTTCGGGTCAATAATATTACCTGTGCCCGGGAGGCAGCGAAGGCGGGGCTGGGGTTGGCTTCGTTACCCGCTATGCTCTGTCAGGATGAGCTGGCCAGCGGCGAGCTGGTGATCCTGCTGCCAGAGTGGCAGCAACCCAGGGTGCCGATTTATTTGTTGTTTCCGGAGCGGCAACTGATGCCGCGCAAGTTGCGGGCATTCATCGATTTCATGATTGAGAACGGCGCCGAGTTTGGCATCGACAAGCTGTTGTAAGGGGGGTCTATGGATAACTGGATCAATCTCTATCGCGCCTCACACACCCTGGAGGCACACGCGTTGAAAGGGGCGCTGGAGGCGGAAGGGGTGCTGGTGCGCCTCAATGGCGAGGGGCTGTCTGGCGCCCTTGGCGAACTGCCGGTCGACATGTTGCAGGTGACTCTGATGGTGCGGGCCGAGGATCGCAGCAAGGCAGGAAGGGTCATCGAGCGTTACCAGCAGCGCCAGGGTAACGGCTGGCTGTGCGGCCAGTGCGGGGAGGAGAACGGCGCCAACTTCGACGTCTGCTGGCGCTGTCACCACGATCCCCACGACAGCTGATCTCTCTTCCGCTAGCGCGGCGGGAACTCGATATCTTCCCCTGCGCTGGCATCGTGATAGGTCGCCAGATCCAGCTCGTTTTCGCTGCGGGCGATCAGCACCGACACCAGAATATCCCCCGATACGTTGACCGTGGTGCGCGCCATGTCGAGGATCCGGTCAATGCCTGCAATCAGTGCCACCCCTTCCAGCGGCAAGCCCACCGCCGTCAGGGTCAGGGTCAGCAGCATCAACCCGGTACCCGGGGTACCTGCCGTACCGATACTGGCCAGGGTGGCGATGCTGATGATGGTCAGATAATCGACCATGTGCAGATCCACACCGAATGCTTGAGCCACGAACAGCGCAGTCACTCCCTGATAGAGGGCTGTGCCATCCATGTTGATGGTGGCGCCGATGGGCAGCACCTTGGCTGTGATGGCGGGGGAGACTCCCAGCCGCTTCTCGGCGCAGGCCAGACTGATGGGCAGGGTGGAGTTGCTGGAGCTGCTGGTGAAGGCCACCGCCTGGGCATCAACGATGCTCTTGAAGTAGTGCAGCGGATTGAGCCGTGCCAGCAGGAGCAGCAGGGTGCTGTAGACCCCGAGCACGTGCAGCAGGCAGCCGAGGTAGACGGCGCCGATCACCTTGAGCAGCGGCAGCAGCAGATCGAGACCGTACTTGCCGGTCATCCAGGCCATCAGGGCGCAGACACCATAAGGGGCGAGCGCCATCACCATCTGGGTCAGCTTGAACATCCCCTCGGCCAGCGAGGTGAAGAAGAGGATGGCGGGGCGGCCACGGCGACCGCTGGCATTGAGGGCGACCGCCAGCGCCACCGCAAAGACAATTACTTGCAGAATCTTGCCATCCACCATCGCCTGTACCGGGTTACTCGGCACCAGATGGCTCAGCACGCTGGCCAGGGGGGGTGGTTCCGACATGCCGACCCGCTCATAGGGGCCCATGTCGGCACCCATGCCGGGTTCCAGCAGCCAGCCCATCATCAGGCCGATGCAGATGGCGATGGCGGTCGAGCAGAAGTAGAGACAGATCGCCTTGCTGCCGATGCGATCGAGGGCCTTGCCCTTGAGCAGCGAGGTGAGACCGGCGATGACCGAGCAGAAGATAAGGGGCACCATCAGCATCTGGATGGTGTTGACGAACAGGACGCCAAGGGGCTTGAGCAGCAGGGCTTGCTCTTCAAAGCCGACGCCCAGACCCACCCCTGTCAGCATGCCGATCAGGGTCTTGAGCCAGAGTGGTCGGCGGGTCCAGATCTGCCAGGGCTTGAGAGCCTCTCCATGGAACAGCATGACGCCAATATCCTTATACATTGTCTGCGATGGCCAAAAAGGGGCGCCAGTGTAGCGATCCCTGACGCGGGTTGCCACATTATCGACAAAGCGGTGGCGGTGACCACTCCCCTGACCAGGAAATGCGCAATTTATTGGCCTATATCAAGATCCCTCCGGGCGGGGAGATATTTAATTGGCATTAAATATGTTCATTATTGAGGTGAGAGATGTCGCAATCGGTTCATGGTCATGAGGTGATGGAAATGATGTTGGCGCAAGGGGGGCAATTTACCCGTGCCAGCCTGAAACAGGCGATGGCCGAGCGGTTCGGTGCCGAGGCCCGTTTTCATACCTGCAGCGCCAGCGAGATGGATGCGGAAGCGCTGATCGACTTTCTGGCCGCCCGTGGCAAATTCATCGACTCGGCCGAGGGTTTTCAGACCCGCGCCGACAAGATCTGCAACCACGGTTAATCCCGCTGCGAGCGCATCATGGCGCTCGCTCAATTCTTCGCCCTTTGCTATATTTCGCCCCCTCTCTTTTCCCTATTCAGGGCATAGCCCGGGCGTTGTATGGATACTTTCTCTGCCGCAGTCATGCTGTTTCTGATCATGGATCCGCTGGGCAACCTGCCGGTCTTCCTCTCTATCCTGCGTCATATCGATCCCAAGCGACGCCGCAAGGTGATGGTGCGCGAGCTGCTCTTCTCGCTGGCCATCATGATGCTGTTCCTGTTCGTCGGTCAGCAGATCCTCGGTTTCCTCAACCTGCGGCAGGAGGCGGTCAGCATTGCTGGAGGCATTATCCTGTTCCTGATCGCCATCAAGATGATCTTCCCGAGTGAGGGGGGAGTGACCGGGCTGGCGGCGGGCGAGGAGCCCTTCCTGGTGCCGATGGCGATCCCGATGATCGCCGGCCCGTCGATCCTCGCCTCCTTGATGCTGCTGGCCAATCAGGAGCCGACCCGGATGGTGGACTGGTCGCTGGCACTCTTTCTGGCCTGGGCTGCCAGTGCGGTGATCCTGATGTTCTACGAGGTATTCAACAAGCTGCTGGGTGAGCGGGGACTCACTGCGGTGGAACGGCTGATGGGCATGCTGCTGGTGATGATCTCGGTCCAGATGTTGCTGGACGGGGTACATCACTATCTGGCGGTGACCGGTCAGGGCTGAGCGGTTTACATCTTGAAGTGAATGAAACGGGGCTACGCAGAGCCCCGTTTTTTGTGCCGCCGAGAAGGGGGGCGGTCACCCGTGAGTGGTCGCAGCAGGTTCCAGTTTGCTCATGATGAGGGAGAGCAGCAATTCCCGCAGCCAGCGGTGGCCCGGGTCCTCGCTGTGACGCTGATGCCAGATGAGCAGATGGGAGATGCTGTCCAACCCGATGGGCAGCGGCAGCTGTAACAGCGGATAGACCTGGGTGGCGTGGCGGGCGTAGAGCCGGGATAGCGTCACTATCATGTCGGAGTGCATCCCCATCCGCAGCGCCGCCTCGAAGGAGGGCACGGTTGCCTCGATACGTCGGTAGAGATCCTGCTCTGCCAGCTTGTGATCCAGCATCCAGCGGTCCCGCCCCTCGCAGTAAGTCTGCACATGGGGATAGCTGAGGTAGTGCTCCAGATTCCAGTTGGGCTCCCGCAGCGCGGGGTGGTGCTGCTGCACCAGACAGGTGAGATCATCGACCGCCAGCACTCGCTGACAGATGCTGTCGGGCAGGGTATCGAGCCGATAATCGGAGCTGATGCAGTTCTCTCGCACCGCGAAGGCGATGTCCACCTGTCCCTGACTCATCTCGGTCAGGCTGTTCTCGGTCCACTCCTCGTAGCGCAAGCGGATCCGTGGTGCCTGCCGCTTCAGCTCGCTCAGGTAGAGCGGGGCAAACAGGGTGAAGGCGCTGTCCATGCTGGCGATGACGAACTCTCGCTCCGAGTTGGCGGGGTCGAACTCGGGCGGCTGGATCAGGTTGTCCAGCGACAGCAGGATGGGTTGCAACTGTTGTTGCAGCGCAAGGGCGCGGCCGGTGGGTTCCAGCCCGTAGGCAGAGCGGATGAAGAGGGGATCATTGAAGGTATCGCGCAGACGGCCGAGGGCTTTACTGACCGCGGACTGGCTCAGATGAAGGCGGCGTGCCGCCTTGCTGCCGTTGCGCTCTTCCAGCAGTACCTGCAGGATAATCAGCAAATTGAGGTCGATGCGACCCAGTTGTTCCAGCAGCATGATATGAATCCTCTTCAATTCTAAGATGAATTTATACCATTTGTTTTCATATCTTGGCGATCTTATCCTCGAATGGTCTCAGGTTCGCATGAACCACTGGTACAGGATGTAGCGGTTGAGGGGACATGTAGCACAATCAATATGGCGACCTCAGGGTCGCCCTATTTTTTGGCTATGATTTATTTGCTCACTTGCACCTGCCTTGATTTTGCCCAACAATCCCTGCGCTCTATTTTGATACAAGTAACAGATATCTCTTTGTGAGGGAGTATCCCTATGGGACTCGGTGGAATTCATATCTGGCATATGCTGATCCTCTTGCTGGTCGTTGTGCTGGTCTTCGGCAGCAAGCGTCTTGCCAGTGCAGGTGAGGATCTGGGTACCGCCATCAAAGATTTTCGCAAGGCGATGCGTGACGACGCAAATCATCCGAAATAAGCAGTAGGAGTAGAAAATGTCTGTAGACGAGAAAGTTGAACTGAACGAAACCTGTGACAGCTGTGGCTGTTTTGCCGAGATCGGCACCATCATCGGCGAAGGCGACGATGTGATGGATCTGGTGATTGAAGCCGCTGCCGAGGCGGATGCCCGCGCCAAGTTGGCTGCCTATGAAGCACTGGCCAAACAGGTCACTGCCGAAGCTCAAGTGAGCAGCGCACTGACCCAGGGCGCCAACGGCGTGATCCTGAAAGCCCGCCTGCAATTCACCTGCACCGCCGAAAAACTGATTTTCGAAATGCGGGCCCGCTCTATCTGAGTTGTCTGATAACGCGGCAGGTTTGCCTGCCGTGTTGACCCTTCTGCTGTGGGTCGGCGTTCTATAGTTATTCTATCCCACAGACGTTTTTGCCCGACGCGAGTCGGCCAACAGAAGGCGCAAACATCATGACGCAGCGATGGATCTCTGCCCCCAATCCCACCCTCTATCGTGATCCGTGCTGCCAACAGGCAGCAGGTGTGACGTCAGCACAGGGGCAGCCATCGTGATGCGACGCTGGATCTGGGCTCTGCTGGCCCTCTGCTGTTTTCCCCTGCTCGCGGCTGAACTCAAGCCACAGCGTCTGCCCCAACCCGGGGACCTCGAAAGCATTCTGCAAAAGCGCGAACTCAGGGCACTGGTGGTCTATGAGCGCGGCTTCTACTTTCTCGATCTCGGCGCCCAGTACGGCATTCTGGTCAATCAGCTGCAAGGGTTCGAACGCTGGCTGAACAAGACCTATCTCGCCAAAGAGAAGGTCAAACTCAAGGTGGTCTACATCCCGGTGCGGCAGGACAAGCTGCTGGACTATCTGACCGAGGGGCGTGGCGATCTGGTGGCGGCGACCATGACGGTGACCCCGACCCGGCGTGAACAGGTGGCCTTCTCCCGGCCGCTCATTTCATCCATCGAGGAGTGGGTGGTGAGCCAGCAGAGCCTGCCTGCCTTCAGCCGCATTACCCAGCTCTCCGGCAGACGGGTCTGGGTGCGCGCCAGCTCCAGCTACTACGAGAGTTTGCGCCAGCTCAACTGGCTGTTTCGCGAGCTGGGGTTGCCCCCCGTCTATATCGAGACGGTGCCCGAATACCTGCAGGATGGCGATCTGCTGGAGATGGTGGCCGCTGGCATTATTCCCCTGACGGTGACCGACAGCTACAAGGGGCGGATCTGGCTGGGTGGCATGATCTCCGGCCTCAAGGCTCACAAGTTGATCCCCCTGCGCAGCAATGGCACCAGCGCCTGGGCGCTGCGCAAGAACAGCCCCGAGCTGCTCAAGGCGGTCAATGGCTATCTGGCGAGTGTCAGCCGCAACAGCCTTTACAGTGACATGACCCTGCGCCGGTTGCTGGTTCGCAGCGATCAGATGAGCAATATCCTGGCGCCGGATCCCATGGGGCGCCTCGCGACCATTCGCAAAGTGCTGGAGAAGTACGCCAATAAATACGATCTCGACTGGCTGATGCTGGCGGCGCTTGGCTACAAGGAGTCCGGCCTCAATCCCAAGGCGCGCTCGCCCAAGGGGGCCGTGGGCCTCATGCAGCTGCTGCCCAGTACGGGGCGGGAAGTCGGCATCAACGGCGCCAGACTCACCACGCTGGAGGGAAATGTGGAGGCCGCCTGCCGCTACATGCGGTTGATCCTCGATACCTACTTCAATGATCCCAAGCTGGATCGGCTCAACCGCCACCTGTTTGCCCTCGCCGCCTACAACGCCGGGCCGAACCGGGTGCAGGCGCTGCGAGGCAAGGCGGAGAAACTGGGGCTCGATCCCAACGTCTGGTTCGGCAACGTGGATCAGCTGGTGGCCAACGAAGTCGGACAGGGGCCGATCAACTATGTCGGCACCATCTACAAGTACTACGTGGCCTATCGTTTCAGCCTGCCCCAGATCGAGGGCAAGGCTGCCGCTATCGAAGCGGCTCAGCCCTGAGCCGGTTGACCGGCAGGGTCGCCTGTACGGTCGGCAATTGCCAGCCACCGTCCCTGTGTTGCAAAAACCAGTGGGCGGGGCCGGTGGCCGGGATGAGATCTGGCTGGCTGAGCTGGCCCAGATAGCGCAACATCGGGGTATCATGCAGTTCCATCAGCAACTCCTTTTGAGTATGTGAGAGGCTCGCCAGCGTTATGACACCCGGCCATGACAGCAGGATGACACCATGATCCCCGGATCCTTTGCCCTGATCGATGATCCCCTGCTGGCGCTCAAGGTGCGCTGCCACTGGATCCGCTATGCCCGCGAGCGGATCCAGGCGCAGTACTACAGTTGGGAGGAGGACAGCAGCGGCAAGCTGCTGCTGAGCGAGCTGCTTCACGCCGCTCGGCGCGGCGTCAAGGTACAACTGCTGGTGGATGATCTCTATGCCGGTGACAACCGCTTTCTGGAGATGGTGGCTCACTACCCCGGGATCGAGGTGCGGCTGTTCAACCCTTTCTGGCTGCGGGGCTGGCGCCCGCTGGCACTGCTGCTGGAGGGGCTGCTCAGCTTTCGCCGCATCAACCACCGGATGCACAACAAGCTGCTGCTGGTGGATGGCAAGCTGGCGCTGATCGGCGGGCGCAACATCGGCGATCGCTACTTCGGTCTGGATCCGCAGGCTCCCTTCGTGGATCTCGATCTCGCCTGTCAGGGGGGGCTGTGCCAGCAGATGGCGCAGGGGTTCGAGCAGTTCTGGCACAGCCGCTGGAGTCACCCCATCCGCCATCTGCTGCGCCGCGAGCTGCTGCCCGCTGAAATAGCTGTGGTCAACGACTTCCTGTTCACCATGACGGATCCGGCGGTAGCGACGGTCTACGATCTACCCGCAGCGCTGTTTGACGAGCGCGATTTGCCGCTGCAGTGGCATGAGGGGCGGGCCGAGGTGTGGTTCGACCGTCCCGGCAAGGGGCTGATCTCCCGCCCCACGACTGCCCGTCAGCTCTGGCGCCAGCTGGCTGACCATCCCGGCTCGCTGGGGTTGGTGACCCCTTACCTCATCCTTACTCGCGGGTTTCGGCACCGTCTGGCGCGGCTGCGCCAGCAGGGGGTCGCCATCGACATTCTCACCAACTCGCTGGCCAGCACCGATGTGCCGCTGGTCTATGGCGCCTACCAACGCTATCTCGGCTGGTTGCTGCGGCGCGGGATCCGGGTCGCCGAGTTTGACCATGGCCACGGCAGCCTGCACGCCAAGCTGATCCTGCTGGGGGAGGATCGAGCGCTTTTTGGCAGCCTCAACCTCGATCCCCGCTCGCTGTTTCTCAATACCGAACTGATGCTGCATTTGCATTGCCCACCGATCTGCGAGGCGCTGCGAACGTGGCTGGCTCGCTGGCAGGAGCAGGCGGGTGGATTGCCGCGCAAACCCGAGGGGTGGTCAAGGCGACTGATAGCCCGCCTGAGCGACTGGTTGCCACTGCGCCGTTGGCTGTGAGGCGGCCATTTTTTGTGCGAGATCTCGCAAAGCCTTGTAAGCCATTGCTGATGCCCTTTGCGGGCGAATAACCATGCATGAATCTATCTTGCTGTTTTATAACAATTTAGCGGTGATGATAAGGCTGTTTTTTGTACTCTGATGTGAATGGAATTAGCATAAAAACGTTTTTTATTTTGTTTTTATGCGTAATATTTCAGTTGCAAGGACAAACACGGCGGCTTGTCTGCCGTGTGGACGAAGGTTGTAACGGGTAGCTGGCCAGTTGCATCGCTGCAATTGGCGCTCACGTCAGATGGGTCGCGAACTATCGAAAAGTGAAACAGAGACCCGGCGTGGCCGGACTCCAATATGGAACATGCTATTTGCGAGGGGGTGACATGGACATGTCACCCCACTTTTTTGGCCGCTCGCCACCGTTTACCCTTTCCATGACTGTCGCTCATCGCAAGAGCCGCAGAGGGCAAGGCAATAACAAGGCAATAAAAAGAGGGCCGCAATAGCGGCCCTCGGTCTCATCTGCCCGGTGGATTAACCGGCCTTGACGCTGCGGCGACGCTGCAGCCAGACGATCACCCCGAACAGCAGGAAGCCCGGGATCCACATCCACTCCTTGGTCCAGCGCTCGGTCGGCGCCTTGACGGTGAGGATCTCCTGATCGAACTCCAGTCCCATGGTGGCGGCCGGGCTGCCAAAGGCGACGTTGTCGATCAGCGTCTTGCCATCCTGCTCATAGAGGCTCAGCCCCAGATTGGCCAGCCGCTCCTCGCCATTTGCCCCATCCGGTACGGCGACCAGCAGGGTGAACTTGCGTGGCTTGCCCACGGCATCTTCACCGAGGATCCGCAGCCGCAGGGTGCTCTCCGCCTCCACTTCACCCATGGTTTGGGCCAGCTGGGCAGGCGGGGTCTCGCGATAGGGGTCGTGCACCATGTCCATCCAGAAACCCGGGCGGAACAGGGTAAAGGCGACCAGCAACAGCAGCACGCTCTCGTACCAGCGGCTCTTCACCAGGAACCAGCCCTGGGTGGCGGCTGCGAAGATCAGCATGGCGATGGTCGCCACGATGAAGATCAGCACCCCGTGGGCGAAGTCCACGTCGATCAGCAGCAGATCGGTGTTGAAGATAAACAGGAACGGCAGCGCTGCGGTACGCAAGCTGTAGTAAAACGCCGTGATCCCGGTCTTGATGGGATCGCCCTTGGAGACAGCCGCTGCCGCGAAGGAGGCCAGCCCCACCGGCGGCGTCACATCCGCCATGATGCCGAAGTAGAAGACGAACAGGTGCACCGCGATAAGCGGCACGATCAGCCCGTTTTGCTGCCCCAGCGTCACTACCACCGGTGCCAGCAGGCTGGAGACCACGATGTAGTTGGCTGTGGTCGGCAGCCCCATGCCGAGGATCAGGCTCAGCAGGGCGGTGAGCAGCAGCATCAGTAGCAGGTTGCCCATGGAGAGGAACTCCACCAGATCCGCCAGCACCAGACCGACCCCGGTCTGGGAGACAGCACCCACGATAATCCCCGCGGTGGCGGTGGCAATGCCGATACCGATCATGTTGCGGGCGCCTGCGACCAGCCCTTCCCGCAGATCCACCACGCCGTCAGCGACGGTGCCGTAGTCGTGCTTGCCGTCCTTGCGCAGCCAGTTGAGCAGCGGGCGCTGGGTCAGCAGGATGATCACCAGCATCACGGTACCCCAGAAGGCCGACAGCCCCGGCGAGAGGCGTTCCACCATCAGGCACCATACCAGTACTACCACCGGCAGCAGGAAGTGCAGGCCGGAGAGCAGCACGGCGCGGGTGTTGGGCAACTCGGTGAGCGGCTTGTCGGGATCTTCGGCAGGCAGTGGTTCATTGCTGGCGGCGATCTTCAACAGGGCCACATAGGTGGCAGCCAGCAGTACCGAGATCCCCGGCAGAGCGTAGTCACCCAGTGCAGGTTTGAGCCAGCCGAGGCCATAGTAGACCGCCAGTGACAGGCCGCTGATGAGGGCCGCGCCAAAGGCAAAACCGGTCAGGCGACGCAGCCAGGGTTTGGGTTGATGGTTGCCGATGGGCTGCATGCCCAGTTTCAACGCCTCCAGATGGACGATGTAGAGCAGCGCTATGTAGGAGATGGCGGCAGGCAGGAAGGCGTGCTTGATGATCTCCACATAGGGGATGCCCACGTATTCGACCATCAGGAAAGCCGCAGCCCCCATCACCGGCGGCATGATCTGGCCGTTGACCGAGGAGGCCACTTCAACCGCCCCCGCTTTCTCTGAACTGAAGCCCACCTTCTTCATCATCGGGATGGTGAAGGTGCCGGTGGTCACCACGTTGGCAATCGACGAGCCGGAAATCAGGCCGGTCAGGCCAGAGGCGACCACTGCTGCCTTGGCCGGGCCGCCGCGCAGGTGACCGAGCAGGCTGAAGGCGAGCTGGATAAAGTAGTGACCGGCACCGGCCCGCTCCAGCAGGGCGCCAAACAGCACGAACAGGAACACGAAGCTGGTGGAGACACCAAGGGCAATGCCGAACACCCCTTCGGTGGTGATCCACTGGTGGTTGGCCAGCGCGGTAAAGCCTACCCCGCGGTGTGCCAGCAGTCCCGGCATCCAGGGGCCCGCCAGGCTGTAGATCAGAAAGACGATGGCGATGACCGCCAGTGCCGGCCCCAGGGCGCGGCGCGCCGCTTCCAGCAGCAGCGGAATGCCGATGCAGGCGGTCACCAGATCGGCGGTGGTGAGGGTGCCGGGACGCAGCGCCAGTGCTTCATACATCACGAACAGGTAAGAGGCGGCGCCAGCAGCGATTAGGCCGAGGGCGATATCACCGAGGGGAACCCGATCCCGCGGCGAGGAGCGAAATGCCGGGAACACCAGAAAAGCGAGCAACAGGGCAAAGGTGAGGTGAATGGAGCGGGTTTCGGTGTCATTGAGTACGCCAAAACCCACCATGAAGGGGAGTGGCGAGGCGATCCAGAGCTGGAACAGCGACCAGGCCAGCGCCAGCGCTGTGATGAGCCAGCCCATGATGCCCAGCGGCAGGCGAGCGCCCACATCCTGGGCGATCAGTTCCTCGGTAGATAGTTGTTTATCTTGCATAGGGTTAACTTGTGCCAACGAGTACAACAAGAGCGACACCCGCCCCCGCAATCAGGCGGCAGACGGGTGTCGAAGAGAGTGACAAAGGCCCCGGGGCCTTCAATCAGAGCCAGCCGCGCTCTTTGTAGTAGCGGGCAGCCCCTTCATGCAGCGGTGCAGAGAGACCCACCTTGATCATGTCGGCCTCTTTCAGGTCGGCAAAGGCAGGGTGCAGGCGCTTGAAGCGATCCAGGTTGTCGAACACCGACTTGACCAGTTGATAGACCACTTCCGGATCGGTTTTGGCGCTGGTGGAGAGCACCGCTTTGCCACCGATGGAGGGGGTCGGCTTGTCGCTGCCCTTGTAGATGCCGCCCGGGATCTCGGCCTTGCTGTAGTAGCTCTTCTCGGCCAGCAGTTTGTCGATGTCGGCGCCGGTCACAGGTACCAGTACTGCATCTGTGGTGGTGGAGGCTTCCTGAATGGCGCCGTTCGGGTGACCGACGAAGTAGCTCATGGCATCGATGTTGTTGTCACCGAGGGCGGAGGCCTGTTCGGCCGGTTTCAGCTCGGAGACCAGACCGAAGTCACCTTTCTTCCAGCCTTTGACCGCCATGATCTCTTCCATGGTGTCACGCTGGCCGGAGCCCGGGTTGCCGATGTTGACGCGCTTGCCTTTCAGGTCGTCGAAGCTGGCGATCTTGGCATCGCGGCGAGCCAGGATGGTGAACACCTCGCTTTGCAGGGAGAAGACGGCGCGCATGTCGTCCATAGCCCCTTCGGCCTGGAACGGCGGCAGCCCCTTCATCGCCTTGAACTGGTGGTCGGATTGCATGATGCCGAAGTTGAATTCACCGCTGCGGATGCCGTTGACGTTGGCAACACCACCGCCACTGGCCGGGGCGTTGCACTTGATCTGGTGATCGGCGGCGCCGCGATTGAGGAAGCGGCAGATGGACTGGCCAGCGACATAGTAGACGCCGGTCTGACCGCCGGTGCCTATGGTCACGAAGCGCTCCTGCGCTTGTAGCGGACCACCGAATGAGACCCCGACCAGAGCCGCCGACAGGGCGCATGCCAAAGTTAATCCTTTCATTTTTTCTCCCTTTTCTTTGATTTTGTTTATCCGATCCCCGGATAAATTGATGGCAATCCCGTTCTGCGCCGGGCTTGCCCGCTCTTCTCGTTGCGCGAAAGCAGGGGAGTTGATCATCCCCCTTTCCGGCAGTCACCCTCATCCTGTGGTGAGGCTACCGACCTCCTGTCGGTCGAAGATAAATTGGCCCCTGAGGGGCCAAATAAAAAGTTGCAAGCACTCCGATTAAGCACATTCACCCAACATAAATCAAACGAAATGGCAAAATAGCGGAGTTAAATCTTGAGAAACATGACCTCGATCATTCATTTTCTTGCCGAAGATTAATTTGATATGGAGGGAAATGGAAGAGGGAAAAACTACGAGAGGATTCTTATGCGGCCCTTGAATGACAAGGGCCGGAGTCATGAGAGATCAGTTGGCCGGGGTGGCCAGATCCAGGAGAAAGGCGTATTCCAGCGCGATATCCTCGTAGGCTTTGAAGCGGCCCGACTTGCCGCCGTGGCCGGCGTCCATGTCGGTGTTCAGTAACAACTTGTTATCATCCGTTTTCAGATCGCGCAGCTTGGCGACCCACTTGGCGGGCTCCCAATACTGCACTTGCGAGTCGTGCAGCCCGGTGGTGACCAGCAGGTTGGGGTAGGCTTGCGCCTTCACCTGATCGTAGGGGCTGTAGCTCTTCATGTAGTCGTAGTAGCGCTTCTGGTTCGGGTTGCCCCACTCGTCATACTCCCCGGTGGTGAGGGGGATCGACTCGTCCAGCATGGTGGTGACCACATCGACGAACGGCACCTGCGCCACCACGCCGCGATAGAGTTCGGGCGCCTGATTGATGACTGCCCCCATCAGCAGGCCGCCGGCGCTGCCGCCCATGGCGTAGACCTGATCCCTGGCACCGTAGCCTTGCTCCACCAACGCCTTGGTGACATCGATGAAGTCATTGAAGGTGTTCTGCTTTTTCAGCAGTTTGCCATCTTCGTACCAGTGACGGCCCAGCTCTTCACCACCCCGGATATGGGCGATGGCGTAGACGAAGCCGCGATCGAGCAGGCTCAGGCGCGAGCTGCTGAAGTCGGGATCCATGCTGGCGCCGTAGGAGCCGTAGCCATAGACCAGCAACGGATTCTTGGGCGCATCGGCCTGCTCTTTCTTGAACTTGTCCTTGCGATAGACCAGCGACACCGGCACCGATACGCCGTCGCGGGCGGTCACCCAGAGCCGCTCGCTGGCGTACTGGTCGGCCTTGAAGCCTGCCACCGGCTGCTGCTTGAGCAGGGTGCGCTTGCCGCTCGCCATATCCAGCTCATAGGTGGAGGCGGGGGTAGTCATGGAGGAGTAGCCATAGCGCAGGGCGCTGGTATCCGGCTCCGGGTTGTAGGCGAGCCAAGTGACATAGGCGGGATCGTCGAAGGCGATCTCCTTCTCGTCACCGCTCTGCCAGTTGATCTGGCGCAGTCGGGTCAGCCCCTTGTTGCGCTCCTCCAGTACCAGCCAATCCTTGAACAGGGCGTAGCTCTCCAGCAGCACGTCCGGATTGGGGGCGATCACCGCCTTCCAGCGATCGACCGGGCTCTCCTTGGTCTCGTAGAGGCCGAAGTTCTTGCCATCCTTGTTGGAGCGCACATAGAAGCGGCCGCGGTAGTGATCCAGGCTGTATTCGTGATCCACCTGACGGGGCAGGAACAGGCGGGGGGCGTGCTCCGGCTGGTTGGCATCGATCAGCCGCGCTTCGCCGGTGGTGGTGCTGGAGAGGGCGATGACGATGAAATCTTCCGAGGTGGTGGCGTAGAGGCTGATGTAGAAGGAGTCATCCTTCTCTTCATAGACCAGCTTGTCCGTGGCCGGATCCGTCCCGAGCGTGTGGCGATAGACCTGATAGGGCAGTAGGGTCTGCGGGTGCTTGCGCACATAGAAGACGGTCTTGTTGTCGTTGGCCCACACCAGATTGCCGGAGGTATTTTCCAGTTTGTCGATGGCCCACTGGCCGCTCTCCAGGTCGAGGAACTGGATCTGGTACTGACGACGGGAGAGGAAATCTTCCGCCACCGCCAGCCAGCGGTTGTTGCGGCTCACTTCAAGGGCGCCGAGGGCATAGAACTCGTGCCCTTCAGCCCGCAGGTTGCTGTCGAGCAGCAGACTCGCCTGCTCTTCACCGAGCTTGGTGCGCGAATAGATCCCGTACTCCTTGCCCGGCTCATAGCGGGTCTGGTAGCGGTAGCCATTCTTCACATAGGGCACCGATTCATCCTGCTGGGGGATGCGGGCGACCATCTCTTTGTAAAGCTGTTCGCGCAGGGGTTGGGTCGGCTTGAGCATGGCCTCGGTATAGGCGTTCTCGGCCTTGAGATAGTCCAACACCTCGGGCTTTTGCCGCTCGTCGTCACGCAGCCAGTAGTAGTTGTCGATGCGGGTATCCCCGTGTTTTTTCAGGGTGCGGGGATGTTTGGCGGCCACGGGCGGCTGGATTGGATGTTCGCTTGTCAGCATGGCGGGCTCTTCATTGGCATAAGTGGGGGGGAGAACTGTCAGAAAGGCTAGCAGCAGAACTCCTCGGGAAAAGGTAAACATGTCGCATCCTTGGCGCTGGAAAGGGTTGGTAGACCTGAGCATCGGCTCCATGAATTGGCGTTAAATCTGCCCCTTGTTGCCGGTGGTTGCAAGCAATCCCTTGTTATTGCAGGAAATGTAATCAAAAAAAGCCGCTATCTCGCGATAGCGGCCCTCTTTCTGGCCATGAGCGGCAAGAGTCCGCTCAGGTGTGCCTCACATGATATGGGAGTGCCCTCTCATGGCCAGTTTTCGTCAGCCTGGGTAGCTCGACCAGCGGTTGGTCGCGCCCTCGTTGCTGATACTCAGTACCTCATAGGGATGGCCCGGAATATCCATGCCCGGCGCACTCTGGGGCATGCCCGGAATAGTCAGGCCACGGATCGCCGGTTTTTCCCTGAGCAGCTTTTGTACATCGGCGGCCGGTATATGCCCCTCGATCACATAGCCATTTACGATACCGGTATGGCAAGAAGCCAGTTCCGGCGCGATACCGTATTGCTGCTTCACTGCGCCGAGCTGCTCGGTTTCGATAACTTCCAGTTCGAAGCCATTCTGCTCCATATGCTCGTTCCAGCTTTGGCAGCAGCCACAATATTTGGATTTGTAGACGGTCATCTTCTCGGCCGCGAGGGCCGAAAAGCTGACGGTACCGGCCAGCATGGCCAGTAACAGGGGTTTGTACATCACTCACCTCAGATTGAAAGAAAAGATGCCCGATACGGGATGCGTTTCAGGTCTGGGTGCGTGGGGGACGTTCGAGCCGCTCGCGCGGAGCGTCCGGCATAAAGAGAGAGGGGGAGGCGAAGTCGGGGGTATCCGGTTCCAGCACGGCGACCGTCAGGCAGTCGCTGCCTACCAGCGTCATCGAGAGGGCGGTGGTAAAGCTGCCGCAGGGCATCGCTTTTTCCAGGGTGCGCTCGCTCTGGCTGCAGTGGGTGGTCAGGGTACAGAGGTCGGTTGCGGCCCGGCTGCCAAACGACATCAACACCAGCACCAGACTCCACAAGGGGAGCCAGCGACGGGCGTGAGCGAGTTGGCGACGGGTGAGAACCATGGAATGACTCGAAAATAACAAGGGGCACATGGTAACCCTGTGCCCCGGGGGAGGGTCAAGCCCTCCCCATGGTGTCAATCCGCCCGGATTAAGGTTGCTGACGGGTCGCCGCCAGCACGATCTCGCGCACGCAAACGTTGGCAGGCTGGTTCCAGGCGTAGAGCACGGCATCGGCGATCACTTCCGGCGCAATGACGCCACCCATCTGATCTTTCCAGTCGTGGTAACCGGCCTTGATGCTCTCGTCAGTGGTGTGGCTGAGCAGCTCGGTCTCGACCGCACCCGGGGCAATGGTCACCATCCGCACGCCCACATCGGCCACCTCTTCCCGGATGTTCTCGGTCAGGGCGTGCACGGCGAACTTGGTGGCGCAGTAGGCAGCATGGTTCGGGAAGGTCTTGCGACCGGCGATGGAGCTGATGTTGATGATGGTACCGCTGCGGCGCTCCTTCATGCCTGCCAGCACTGCGTGGACGCCGTTCAGCACCCCCATCACGTTGATGTTGAGCATCTGCTGCCACTCGGCGGGATCCTGCACATCGGCCTGACCCAGCAGCATGACACCGGCGTTGTTGACCATGCAGCCGACCGGGCCGAATTGGGCTTCTGCCTGCTGGACGGCGGCTTTCATGGCGGCGGTGTCGGTCACATCGACCCCGATGCAGAGGGTATCGGGCAGGTTCAGCGCCTGCATCGGCTCGACCCGGCGGGCCAGCAGTAGCAGCGGATGACCGGCGGCAGAGAAGGCACGGGCGATGGCGGCACCGATCCCGGCGGAGGCACCGGTGATCACGACGAGAGATTTGGACATGGGTCTTTCCTTCTGATTCAAGAGTCGGTTTGAGCAAACAGGTGGCTGGCCAGCACGGAACCCAATCACTATAGTCACTGCATCTATAAGTGATAAATATTGTTTTCCGCTGGTTATCATCTGAAAAAACTATGGTTGGTTTATGCTGGACTTGAGATTGCTGCGTTTCTTCATCGCCATCTATGAAGAGAAGAACATCACGGCGGCGGCCGAGCGCTGCCACGTCAGCCAGCCCTCCCTCTCGGCGGGACTGCGCCAGCTGGAAGAGGCGCTCGGTGACAGCCTGTTTGTCCGGGGCAAGAAGGGGGTGGTGGCGAAAGATCCGGCCCACTATCTCTATCCTCACGCGGTCAAGCTGGTGGAGGAGGCGCGCCGTCTGCCGGAGCTGTTTCGCCAGAAAGCGACGCGTGCGAGGCTCAATATCGCCATCATGCCGGACTTGAGTCGCCGTCGGGTGGCCGGGCTGTTGCAGCAAGTACAGCGCGTGTTGCCGCAGCTGGATCTCACCCTCTCCGACTACACTACGCCCGCCGACTGCCGCTTGACGCTGGATGCCTTGCGTCGGGAGGACGAGATCTTCCTGCCGCTGTGGGAGGAGGATTACGTGCTCTGCGTGCCGGTCGATCACCCCCTGGCCAGTCGCGAAAGGATCGAGCTGGCCGAGCTGCAACATTATGATTTTATTGAGTGCCCGCCCTGCGAAGCCCATCAGCAGACTATCGGCCTGCTGGCCTGTGACCGGCTTACCCTCAATCTGGTGGCCAAGGCCGAGAGCAAGGGGTTGGTGATGGCGCTGGTGCTGGCGGGGGTTGGCATCAGTTTTCTGCCGGACGGGCTGGTGGAGGATGAGGCGGGGCTCTGTACCCTTCCCGTGAGCGGGCCGCGGATGTTTCGCCGGATTGGGCTCTGCTATCCCGCCCACCAGACCCTCAATCCGGCGCTGCGGGAGCTGATCCCCGAGTTGGCAGGCTATGGCGCTTCCTGATAAGGTCGCTCTCCTGTGCACCTTTACGATGCAGCTCCCCAGACTCCCCTTTTCTGTTTACCTCGCCTTGCTCCGCAAGGCTTTGTTCGGGTGATGTGGTCATGAAACGCATTCTGGTTATTTTTTCCCATCCCGCGCTGCAGAGCTCGCGGGCCAACAAGCAGCTGTTGCAGGCGATTGAGGGGCTGGAGGGGGTCACGGTTCACGACCTCTATCAGCACTATCCCGACATGTTTATCGATGTGAAGCGGGAGCAGGCGCTGCTCTGTGAGCATGACATCATTGTCTTTCAGCACCCGTTTTACTGGTACTCCTGCCCGGCCATCATGAAGGAGTGGATGGATCTGGTGCTGGAGTATGGCTACGCCTACGGCCCCGAAGCCCACGCCCTCAAGGGCAAGCAGTGGCTGAGCGCCATCACCACCGGCGGGGCGCCGGAGTCCTACTGCAGCGAGGGTTACAACAGCCGACCGCTGCTCGATTTTCTGCTGCCATTTCAGCAGGCTGCCACCTTGTGCGGCATGAACTGGCTGCCGCCTTTTGTGCTGCACTCCTTTCACAAGATCAAGGATCCCGCCGCCCTGCGCCGCTGTGGGCAGGACTACCGTCAGCTGCTTTGCGCCTTGCGTGACGATCAGCTGACCCCGGAGCAGCTGGCCGGGCGTCCTTATCTGCGCGACTTGCTGGAGGTGCTCTGATGACACATGGGCAGTTTGTTGGCCGAGCTCATGAGCCGGACCTGATGTTCACACGGAGGGCTGACTGATGGGCCACGGGATCCTGTTTGATGCCTTTATCTACCTCTCCGCCGCCGTCATCGCGGTGCCGCTGGCCAAGCGCTGGGGGCTCGGTTCTGTGCTCGGCTATCTGCTGGCGGGGATCATCATAGGCCCCTTTCTGCTGGGGCTGGTGGGGGAGCAGAAGGATGTGATGCACTTCGCCGAGTTTGGCGTGGTGCTGATGCTGTTTCTGGTCGGTCTTGAATTGCGTCCGGCCCTCTTGTGGCAGCTGAAGGGGCCGATCCTCGGCACCGGCGGCCTGCAGGTGCTGCTCACCACGGCGGCACTGACCGGCGTGGCGCACCTGATCGGTCTGCCGCTGCAACAGGGGCTGGCCATCGGCCTGATTCTGGCGCTCTCCTCGACCGCCATCGTGTTGCAGAGCCTGCAGGAGCGCAAGCTGATGCAGAGCGAGAGCGGTCGCTCCGCCTTTGCGGTGCTGCTGTTTCAGGATATTGCGGTCATTCCGATCCTGGCGCTGTTGCCACTGCTGGCCATGGCGCCGGTCGCCAGCAATGGTGGCTCCGAGCTGGCGGGGTGGCAGCACGGCCTGCTGGTAGTCGCGGCCATCTCAGGCATCGTGCTGGGTGGCCACTACCTGATGCGGCCGGTGTTTCGTGCCATCGCCCAGTCCCACATGCGGGAGATCTTCGTCGCCGCCGCCCTGCTGCTGGTGATCGCTATCGCCGTGTTGATGGAGTCGGTGGGGCTTTCGCCCGCTCTCGGCTCTTTCCTCGCCGGTGTGGTGCTGGCCGACAGCGAATATCGCCATGAGCTGGAGGCCGACATAGAGCCGTTCAAGGGCTTGCTGCTCGGCCTGTTCTTTATGTCGGTGGGGGCGGGGATCGACTTCGGGCTGTTTGCCGAACACCCTTTCCTCATCCCGACGCTGGTGGTTGGCCTGATAGTGCTTAAATGGCTGGTACTGATGGCGCTCGGCTTCATCATCCGCATTTCGCCGAGCCAGCGCTGGACCTTCGCGCTGGCGTTGGCGCAGGGGGGCGAGTTTGCCTTCGTGCTCTTTTCGTTTGCCGCCCAGAACCGGGTGCTGCCCGGTGAGACCATCTCGCTGCTGACGCTGGTGGTGGCGCTCTCCATGGCGCTCACCCCGCTGCTGCTGATCCTCAATGATCGGGTGATCCAGCCCTGGTTCGATTACCGTAACCAGAGCGACGCGCCGCAGCATGAGCAGCCGGAGCTGGTGGAGCATCCGGTGATCATCGCGGGCTTCGGCCGCTTCGGTCAGATCGTGGGGCGTCTGCTGCATGGTCACGGCATCGGTACCACCATCCTCGAGCAGGATGCCAGCCAGATAGAGACCCTGCGCAAGTACGGCTATCAGGTCTTCTATGGCGATGCCAGCCGGATCGACCTGCTCCATGCCGCAGGGGCGCACAAGGCGAAGCTGCTGGTGCTCTCCATCAACGATCCGGCTACCTCGCTGGCGGTGATCGAGATGGTGCAGAAGCACTTCCCGCACCTGAAGATCCTGGCGCGAGCGCTGGATCGACCCCATGCCCACGAGATCCTGCGCCACGGGGTCGACAGCGTTCACCGGGAAACCCTGGGCTCTGCGGTCGATCTGGGGGTGGAAGCCCTGACCCAGCTTGGGTTTAGGGCCAACCAGGCCTGGCGGGCGGGGCAGACCTTCAAGCAGCACGATAACTGGCTGTTGCGCGAGCAGGTCAACTATCTGGATGACGAACACACTTATATCAACAAGAGCCTGCAATACCGGGAGATACTCTCCGATCTGTTGCAAGACGACGAGGAGGGGCAGGAGCGTATCCATGCCCACAACTGGAATAGCGGGCTACCCGACGACGACAAGGAAGCAAAATGATTGCCTATTACCCCATGTTCAAACACCTGCATATGACGCTGGCGCTGGTCAGTCTGCTGCTCTTTATCTATCGCTGGAGTCTGGCGCTGGTCGGCAGCGATCGGTTGCAGCAGAAGTGGCTGAAGATCCTGCCGCATATCAACGATACCTTCCTGCTGCTGTTTGGTGTGTTGCTGGCGGTGGCCTTGCAGTTGAGCCCGGGTCAACAACCCTGGCTGATGGCCAAGCTGATGGCACTGGTACTCTATATCGGTCTGGGTGTCATGGCGCTCAAGCGCCCGGCCCGCGGTCAGAAGCTGGTGGCCGGTGTGGCAGCGCTGGCGGTATTTGGCTACATGGTCGGTGCGGCCATCACCAAGTCAGCCTGGTCGTGGCTGATGTGAGCAAAAGGGGAGAGTCATGCTCTCCCCTGAAATCATATTCTGTGATGAATTAATTAATCGGAGTTTTATGCTAACAATAAATCGCAAGATAGAACTTTCATTTGAGGGATTTTTGGCTAATTTTAGCCTCTAGCGGCTCCTTTTTTGAGTGCATTGTCTTTATAAATCAATTGTTTAGTGTGTTTTGTATGAAAATGGCGACAGTTGTCGCAGCAAAACTTGCGACATAGACTGTCGCAAGTCACGACTAGCATACAGTCAACGCTAAACCAGTGAAGGCAAGCACCATGAGCAAGAAGCTGTTACGACAACTGACCTTGGCGCGTTGCATCCCGCACCGCCCTTACAAGCTGACCGCCAGCCAACTCCAGGTAAAACTGGAAGAGGAAGGTATCCACGTCAGTCTGCGTACCGTGCAACGGGACCTGGAGGAGATGTCCGGCATGGGACTGTTCGACCTCACCTCGGACGAGCGCAGCAAACCCCATGGCTGGTGCTTCGAGCGCCACGGCCTCAACGACTTTGCCAATATCATGCCGCTCTCGCTGGCGGTGGCCCTGAAAACCTGGAGTGATCAGGCGAGCCAACTGTTGCCGGCGAGTGTACTGACTGAATTGAACCCGCTGGTCGACAAGGCGAGCCAGGTGATCCGCGACAGCCAGAGTGAACTGGCCGAACGCTGGCTGGAGAGTGTCCACCAGTCACCGCGTCCGTTTGCCGGCAACCCGGAGATCCGCCGCAGCACCCTGATCCGCGATGCGCTCTGGCGTGGTCGCAAGTTCAGTGCCGAGATCCAGCGCGTGATCAAAGAGCGCACCGTATGGCTCTGCTACGACCGTATCAACCCGCTCGGCATTCTCAATCAGCCGGACGGTCCGATCCTGCTCTGCACTCTGTCCGAGCTGGATCCCAAGGTCTACGGCATCCCGTTTGACCATATCAAGAACGTGGAGCTGACCAACTTCAGCGCCACCCAGCCGAAGGATTTCAACATCCAGAAGCTGATCCGCGATCAGGGCTATCAGGATGTGAGCGGCCCGATCCGCTTCGTCGGCCGGATCGATGCTAACAGCCAGTCGCTGGTGGATAACCAGATCCCCGGCAACAATCCGCGCATGACCCGCTATGACAAGCGTAGCGTGGTGGTGGAGACAGAGGTGCAGGACACCCCGGAGTTTCGCAGCTGGTTGAACAACATCGGCGGTGAACTGGAGGTGCTGGCACCGGAATCGCTGCGCAAGGCCTATCTCAATCCGGCCAACCGCTTGAGCTGATTAAAAAATTGGAATGTTGAAGAGTCGAGCCTGGCCTCGGCTCTTTTTTTTGCGGTTTTTTTAAGCATATTTATTCAACTAATTTTTAAGTCTTAACGTCAGGATTGAACCGTTTTCCTGCCCCGTTTTTGGGGGCGAAATCCGTGTAAGAGATCTGCCATAGCGACTGTAAGAGGCTGGCGCTTTGAGCCGTACGCGAAGCCATGCCAGAATGATCGAGCTTTCCCGTGAAACTAAATAACTAACTGATATTAAAGGGTTAGTTTTTAAGTTCGTTTTTTGAGATGGGAGCCGCATCGGATCTTTATCATCGGATGGCCCTTGTTCGGGGTGCGCATTTCCTTAGTATGGGTCTCACAAGGACGGAGCTGGTCCGGCAGGATGCAGGACAGCGCATAAAGATGGAATAGTCCGCAGGATGTGGACAAGGGACTCCTCAGGATGAGCTCGATAATCAGGATGATTATCGTCACGGATGAATAAAGGAACACCGCGGGATGCGGCAGGACACTCTCGGGATGGGAGCAGAACGAACGGAACCTCGTTCTTCAGGATGAACAGGACCTCGCCGGATGCGAGAGGAATACTTCAGGATGAAGTGAGATAACCCGGATGGTTATCTGTCAGGAAGACGCAAGGAACCCCACAGGACGTGGTAATGGACACCTCCAGGATGGAGACAGTGAAGCAGTTCAGGATGAATTGCCAGGCCAGGAACGCCGCAGGACACGCCAACGGATTGGAAAGGGGATATTCCAAAGGATTAGGATAACGTCAGGGATTGCAGGGAGCATTGCAGTTCTACGGACAGGACGACACGACTCTAGGGGACGGCTACCGCCGTCCCCTTTTCTTTTATGGTTTGCCCGAGAGATTGCCGCGCTGGGCGGCGTTGACGATCTCTTGCAGGCGCTGACGAATGTCGACCATGCCAAACACACCAAAGATCAGCACAGTGACAAATTCGGCCTTGGTGACCGCGAAGTAGCGTTTGCAAGCTGCCTTGATCATGCTGGCCTGCAGCCAATGTAGCAGGGCGACGATCACGCCGCAGACCGGCAGAAAGCCGTTGAGTTTGCCGGGCAGCGGGGCGATCAGGCTTATCAGCACGCCAAACCAGAAGAACAATATCAGCCCCATCGCCAACAGATTAAAGACTCGCTTCATTGTTTACCTCCCTTAGATAGAGTTGATAGCAGACCTGACCGGCTTGTTTGTCCTTGAGTAGTTGCCAGCTGGCGGGTAGCGCCAGATCGGCCATTTCCTTTTCCCGCTCCAGATAGATGAGGGCGTCCGGCGCCAGCCAGCCGCGCTGCTCCAGCAGTTCGCACACTTGCGGCAGCAGCTCGCGGCGAAACGGCGGATCGAGGAACACCAGATCAAACGGCGTGGCCGGGCCTTGCAGCCAGCTCACTGCATCTGACTGGATCACCTGACCCTGGCTGCTGCCGAGGGCGGTCAGGTTCTTCTTGATCTGGTCAGCGGCCCCTTTGTCCATCTCGATCAGGGTCACCTGCTCGGCATAGCGCGATAGCGCCTCCAGTCCGAGTCCGCCGCTACCGGCAAACAGATCCAGGCAGCGGGTGCCACGAATGTGGGGGGCCAGCCAGTTGAAGATGGTCTCCTTGACGCGATCCGTGGTGGGTCTGAGCCCCTCCACATCCTTGACCGGCAATTTGCGGCCTCGCCACTGGCCGCTGATGATTCTTACAAAGCCCGATTTTCCTTGCGGGGCGGGACTCTTGCTCGGGTTGCTACGGCTGGATTTCACTCTGGGCATCGCGTTTCATCGTCAGAAAATAAAGTGGTAGTATAAGGCGGTTCATTTTTATGCCGACCCGCCAAGGGACGGCTATCTTAGCAGTCAGCCTTTGATGTGAGTATTTTTAGATGGCAAAAGGTTTGTTTTCCTGGCTGGGTTTCGGCCGCAAGAAAGAAGAGGCTGAGGCTGTCCAACCACAGACACCCCAAGCCACCCCCGTTACCGTTGAGCCCGAGGTCACTGCTACCCCCGCTCCCGTTTCCGATACCACTGTTTCCGATAGTACGCCGGCTGTTGCCCCCGAAGTGCCTGCCAGCGCACAGAATTCCGTTTTGCAAGATGATTGCTGCCTGCCGACCGAGCTGGACGATCACGGTCCGCTAGTGGTGGAGGAGTGCGCCTCCGATCTGGAGCCGGTGATCGTCAACGAAACGCTGATCGCCGAAGAGGAGCGTGCCGCTGACGCCGCTCGCACTGCCGCAGAGGCGCAAGCCGCTGAGGTCAAGGCAGCCGAAGAGGCTCGTATTGCTGCCGAAGCCCGCGCTGCGGAAGAGGCTCGCATTGCTGCCGAAGCCCGCGTTGCGGAAGATGCTCGTATCGCCGCCGAGGCTCGCGCTGCAGAGGAGGCTCGTATTGCTGCCGAGGCTCGCGC
>NZ_CAWLMI010000002.1:0-38708 GCF_963862045.1 Aeromonas sp. 159
TGGCGGTGAGGGAGGGATTCGAACCCTCGATACGTTGCCGTATACACACTTTCCAGGCGTGCTCCTTCAGCCACTCGGACACCTCACCAAATTTTGGTCTGTGGTTTAACGTGTTCAGCCAACACGGTGTTCGCTACGCTGTTGCGCTGGAACGGGGCGTAATTTAGGGGAAAGCTCCGCCCGCGTCAACGGCTTTTTTCACCTGGCAAACCGTTCGAACACTTAATGCACAGATTCCGGTGCAACCTGGATTTCCGGCAGATTGAGGAAGCCGGAACGTTCGCATTCGGCAACCAGTTCGTGGGTGGCAGCGATGGTGCTTTGCACGAACAGCAGGAACTGCTCGACGCTGAGTCCGGCCTTGGTAAAGACGGTGTGGCCGACCACCAGCCGCGGCAGGTTGTCATCGATGATATCGAGGAACACCTTGAGGGAGGGGTACTGCATATTGAGTCGGCCCAGTTCGGCAACCAGCGGCAGCATTGCGGAGGGGCGCACTTCCAGCTCGGAGGAGAACAGCAGGCCTTCCTCTTCCACGAAGATCCGGCTCTCCTGAATACCATCGACCGACTGCAAAGAGACAATGTGGATACCGTGACACTGGTCGCAGACATAGTGCTCGATACGAGCTTGTTGCAACCAACGCATTATCATTTCGGAGCTGGGGATATTCATCATTTCCACGACAAGATTGGGATCAAGGGGCGCAGTCTAAACCAATTTGCTATCAACAAAAAGCACGCCAACCCGATAACCCTGCGGCTCGCTTCTTTTTGGCAAGCGCTATGCATATACTCAGCCAAATCCACGATGACGCTTGCCCCACAGGGGGCCCCATGACGATCCAAGAAAAGTATCGCCTTCATCTTAAATCACTCTCGGATGAGCTGCTCACCCTGCAAAAACCCATCCGCATTCTGGATGCCATCAAATGGCCACGCCATCTGCAGGATCGCTTTCTGGCAAGCGGTGGCAGGGAGCTGCCCGCTATCGACAGGCACTTCTATGATGCCCTCCCCCTCGGCTTCGATCCGCGCAACAAGTATCTGGAGCTCAAGGAGCTGCGGGACCGGATCCGCAGAAAACTGGGGCCACAGGACGATCTTGGCCGGATCCTGCAAGAGACGGTCGATCAGTACATGGTGGTGATCGAGATGCTGCGCCAGCGCGGCCAACCCGATTTTCAGCGTTACAGCCAGCTGCTTTATGGCTCTGCCAGCGATCACCTGCGCGGGGATCGCAAGACTCTCAAGGAGCTGGGCGCCCGCCTGTGCGATATCTTCTCCCTGCCCGGCGCCCGCCATCTGGTGCGCCCCTACCCCAAGGAGTTCGAAGGAGAGGCCGCGGTCGCCAAACTGCAGGGCAAGCTATCGAGCTACTTCAGTGACGGCACTGTGCAGGTGAAGCTGAGCGATGGCATCGTCTCCGATGCCGCTGCCGGTGGCGACTACATCAAGCTCAACTCCCACGCCCGTTTCTCCGAGCTGGATTTGCAGGTACTGGAGGTACACGAGGGGTGGGTCCATGTCGGCACCACCCTCAACGGTCGCCAGCAGCCTTATGCCACCTGGCTGAGCGCCGGTTCACCGCGGATCACCGCCTGTCAGGAGGGGCTGGCCGTCCTGATAGAGACCCTCACCTTCAGCTCCTTTCCGGATCGGGCCAAGCGTATCTCCGATCGGGTGATGGCCATCGACATGGCCGAGCGCGGCGCCGATTTTATCGAGGTGTTTCAGCATTTCGTGCAGCAGGGCACCAGCGAGCACGACGCCTACAAGATCACCCAGCGGGTCTTTCGTGGCGGCATGGTGGGCGGCGGAGCCTGCTTTACCAAGGATCTCTCCTACGTGCGTGGCTATGTGGAGACGGTCAACTTCATCCGCAGCGCCGTGCTGGAAGGGGTGCCCGAAATCCTGCCGATGCTGTTTGTCGGCAAGGTGACACTGGATGACATTCCGGTGCTCTATCAGCACTATCTGGAGGGGCTGATTGCCGCACCCCGCTATTTGCCGCCGATGTTTCGCGATCTCACCGGCCTCTATGTCTGGTTCGGTTTTGCCTCCGGCATGTCGCTAGTGGATATCGGTCGGGTACAGCACCATTTTCGCCAGCTGTTTCAACGCCTGCCGGTGGCCGACCCCATCATTGCGCCGGTGGATATCGAGATCGACTGAACCACAGCGATAGAAGTTGGGGAAAATAAAAAGGGCGCCAGATTGGCGCCCTGCTCGACGATTCAAATATCGCAGCCGACTTACTTGTAGGCCCGACCTTCGAGATAGTGTTTGCGACAGAGTGACACATAGCGATCGTTGCCGCCGATCTCCACCTGTTCGCCATCACGCATCACCTGACCCGCTTCGTTGACCCGGGAGTTCATGTGAGCCTTGTTGCCACACCAGCAGATGCTCTTCAGCTCTTCAAACTTGTCGGCCAGACAGAGCAGATGGTAGGAACCGGGGAACAGCTCGCCGCGAAAATCGGTCTTGAGGCCATAGGCCATCACCGGAATATCCTGCTCATCGACGATGCGGGCCAACTGGTAGACCTGCTCACGGGTCAGGAACTGGGCCTCGTCCACGATGAAAACATCGATATGTTTCTTCGCATGGCGCGCTTTCACCATTTCAAACAGATCGCAGCTGTCGCTGAACACGTCCACCTTCAGTTCAAGGCCAACCCGGGCACTGATCACCCCGACCCCAAAACGGTCATCGATGGCTGGCGTCATCGCCAGAGGATGCATGCCCCGCTCCAGATAGTTGAAGTGCGCCTGAATGAGCTGGGTGGATTTGCCTGAATTCATGGTGGCAAATTTGTAGTGCAGTGAAGCCATGATACTGTTCCGAAACTGAATTTATGGGGCGCATGCTAACCAAAGCCCCTGACAAAACCAAGGGGCCCGCGGGCCCCTTGCTCTATAAATGTTACGCGGTGGCCAGCACTGGCCGCGCTTTGGCCTTTTTCAGGTGATAGCCGGTAAAGAGCACGAACCAGAGGGCACTGACACTGAAACCGGCCAGGCTGGAGTGCATCAAGCCCATCGCCAGGTAACCGATGGCCGCACCGAAGGCGATGGACAGTGCATAGGGCAGCTGGGTCATCACGTGATCGATGTGATGGCAACCGGCACCGGTGGCAGAGAGGATGCTGGTGCTGGAGATGGGTGAGCTGTGATCCCCGAACACCGAGCCAGCCAGTACCGCAGCCAGCATCGGCAGCATCAGGCTGATGTCGCTGGCGGCGGCCATGTCACCGGCCAGCGGCAGCATGATGCCGAAGGTACCCCAGCTGGTACCGGTAGCAAACGCCATGGCACAGGAGAGGATAAAGACCACGGCAGGCAGCACTTCGATCGGCAGGTTGCCGTTAGCCAGCGAAGCCAGGTACTTGCCGGTCTCCACGTCGCGCACCACGGCACCTATGGTCCAGGCAAACAGCAGGATGTTGATGGCTGGCAGCATGGCCATGACGCCTTGCGGCGCGGCCTTGATCCAGTTCTTGGCTCCCAGCTTCAGGCGCATCGCCAGACCGATGGATACCACCAGACTGCACAGGGCACCGTAGACCAGCGAAGAGCCGACGTTGGTATTTTCGAACGAGCCGAGCACGCTGAAGGGCAGCCCTTTCTCGCTCAGTACCGCAGCACCGGAATCGATCATAAAATAGATGGTGGCGGCGGTCAGGGTCAGGATCGGCAGAACCATGTCGATCATGCCGCCGTTGCTCTCTTCCGGGCTCTCCATATCCAGACCGATGGGGCGGCCCTTGGACTCATCCCACAGCTTGCCTTCCAGCGCCCACGCTTCGTGTTGACGCATCGGGCCGATGTCGAGTTGGAATGCAATCACCACCAGCACCATGATCAGGGTGAAGACGGCGTAGAGGTTCATCGGGATCATCTCGACAAATGCCGCGATGGGGCTCTGCTCGGTCAGACCGTGGGCCGCCATGATGCCGCCAACCAGGGCGATGATATAGGCACCCCAGGAGGAGATGGGCATCAGCACACAGACCGGCGCCGCGGTGGAGTCCAGCAGATAGGCCAGTTTGGCACGGGAGATCTGGAAGCGGTCGGTCACCGGACGGCAGATAGCACCCACCGACAAGCTATGGAAGAAGTCATCGATAAAGAAAGCAAACACCATCATACCGGTCAGCGCTTTGGCGCCCTTGCGGGTCTTGGCACGACGCTCGGCCCACTCGGCAAAGGCACGGGTCGCCCCTGAGACGCTCATCAGGCTGATGAGGCCACCCAGCAGCAGCATAAACAGGATCATGTTGACATTGTCACGATTGAGCGCGCCATCGACCCAGAAGATCTTGAGCACGGTATTCAACATGTAATGCAGGGATTCGAGGGGTGAAAACTGATTGAGCAGCAAACTGCCGGTGACGATGCCCACACCAAGGGACAGCAGCACGCGGCGAGTCATGATCGCCAGCGCGACAGCCAACAGGGGGGGAAGAACGGACCAACCGGAGTCGGCGAAATGACTAATGTCCATGATCTCTTTGCACCTAAAGATTACAGGTGGAGATCTACCGAGAGGATCTAAAGAAACAAAACCTATGGGGAGGTCATACTCCTCAGCCCCTTCAGGTAGCGCTCCATAGTGGATGACTATGGCAGTCCTGCACCTATTAGATGCAGAACCAGCAGCCCGGTATGATGGCCTGGCCACTTCGGCGCTGACTCCTTTCCTTGTGCATCACAGGCATCACCCTCCGCACAAATACTCATAGGCAGCGCGCCTCTACTTAAAGGTATTCGCCGCACATTTTATCGAGATGGCAGCTTATAGCAAGTTTTTTGATTAAATAGTCACGATAAACAAATCAAGGTCGGAAAATGGTAGCCAAATGATGCAACAACGCCAGCTTTGACGCTATTTTCACCTACTGCGGCTTCATTGGCATCCAATCACCAAGCCTATTGCAGGCCATATTAAATATCTGTATTGATGTTCCCCACGGATATAATATTTAACCCGGCTTGACTTATTTAAATCACCAAGCAAGAATCAGCTGGAACATAATATTTTTCTCTGACTCGACGTGGTAACTCCTATGAATGAATTTTTAAAGGTACTGCTTAATATCCGCAGTCTGCGTGCGACCTGCCGCGAGCTTTCTCTGGAACAACTGGAAGAGGCCCTGGAAAAACTCTCTACTATCGTTGCCGAACGTCAGCAGGATGAAGCTGCCGAGCGTCAGGCCCGTGAAGAGCATCTGCGGAAAATAAACGAATATAGCGAAATGCTGAAAGCCGCCGGTATTGACCCGGCAGAATTGGTAAGCGCTGTCGCTACCAACCCCGGCAAATCAGAAAAAGCCAAGCGGGCGCCACGTCCTGCCAAATATCGCTATCAGGATAATGGCGTAGAGAAAACCTGGACCGGCCAGGGCCGTATGCCTTCGGCTATTGCCAGCGCAGTGGCAGCAGGCAAATCACTGGAAGACTTTGCTATCTGATCTCAATCTCGTTGCTAATAAAAAACCTCGCCAAGGCGAGGTTTTTTATTGCCGCTTAAACGTGAAATATCAGATAGCCGATTGCGGGCGATCTGCTGCCTTGACCCACAGCACTTCACGATCCCCTGCTACGCAGATGAGATAGCGGGCAACGGTAAAGAACCAGTCACTCATCCGGTTCAGATAGGGCAGCACCTCGGGATTGACCCGCTCTTCCCGGCTCAATGTCAGCAGCAAGCGCTCGCAATGACGCACCAGAGTACGCACCACATGCGCTTGCGCCGCGGCACGGGAACCACCCGGCAATATAAATTGGCGCAGCGGTGGCAATGGCTCACTATAACGATCTATCTGCTGTTCAAGGCGAGTTGTCCAAGCGGCATTAACCTGCCAAATCGATTCATTCTGGGCGTCACTGGAGAATGCCAACTCCCCCCCCAGATCAAACAACTCCTGTTGCAACAGCTGTAAATCAGCCAATAAGCAGAGCTCTTGCGACGGGACGTCACAAATCAGCAAGCCAATATGGGAGTTGAGCTCATCGATATAACCGTAGGTCTCGACCCGCAAATGATCCTTTGGCAACTGGATACCATCGGCCAGCCGGGTCATGCCCTTGTCGCCCTGCCTCGTATATATTCTCATACCGACATCCTGTTAATAATGGGAATAATCATGGATTCGAGTCCATTGAGTTTGATTTCGTAAGCCAACGCCAGCGTCTGGCCCAATTTACCCGCCGGAAAACCGCTGCGCGCCATCCACACCAGATAGGGCTCTGGAATATCGATGATACGCCGCCCCTGATATTTACCGTAAGGCATCTTGTTGGTCAGGGTCAGCAGTACCTGTTCGTCGGATAGCCAATCCATATTAATCGATATCCAGATATTTATGAGTCTGGATTGAGAGTCGCCAGTTACGCGCGATACAGGTATCCATCGCCAATTGGGTGGCCCTTGGCTTCTGGCTGATCGGCTGCAAGGCAATAACCACATCAGGGCGCAGGGTAGCAGTAGCGAGCAGCGTATCCAGCTCTTCAATATGGTGCTCGGTGGCCACCGGATGCTTGATCTCGTTGGCCCGCTCCAGCGCCGAGACCAGCACAGGCAGCCCCCCTTTCATGCCAATTTTGGGGGAGACGGTCACCCAGGTCTGCTCATGGGTCTTGATCTCGCTGGTGCCACTGGTTTCAATCTGCACCTGATAACCCGCCGCCAGCAGGGCTGACGAGAGTTCGTGCAGATCATAGAGGCAGGGCTCGCCACCGGTGATCACCACATGGCGCGCCTGATAACCCAGGTCGGTAAAGCTCTTGATAATCTGCGCGGTGCTAAGTTGGCTCCAACAATCGGATTCGTTGGAGCGATCCAGCACCGCCGCCTTGCCCACTTCACGAGCCGGATCAACAACCCAGGTATGACGGGTATCGCACCAGGGGCAGCCCACCGGGCAACCCTGCAGGCGAACAAAGATGGCGGGCAGGCCGGTAAAGATACCCTCCCCCTGGATGGTCTGGAAAATCTCGTTGATTGGGTAGTGCATCTCGATCACGGCTTGTTGCAAAAGTCGCGGATTATACCCCAAGCCACGGCAAGACGCAGGCTCACTCTGCGCTTTTCTCACCCAGCCCGGTTTTCTCAAACAGTCTGGCCATGATGCCCGCCTTGTCGGCCAGATAGTTGTTCAGGCCGCGACTGCGCAGTTCACACGCAGGACACGTGCCGCAACCGTCACCGGCAATGCCGTTGTAGCAGGTCAGGGTCTGCTGGCGCACCGTGTCGAGGTGACCATAGTGATCCGCCAGAGCCCAGGTCTCGGCCTTGTCGAGCCACATCAAGGGAGTTTCAAAACGGATGCCGCGATCCAACCCCAGCGACACCGCCTGATTGAGGGCCTTGACGAACTCGTCACGGCAATCGGGATAGCCGGAGAAGTCGGTCTCGCAGACACCGGTGATCACAGCTTCGGCGCCCACCTGATAGGCATAGATGGAAGCCAGGGTCAGGAACAGGATATTGCGACCCGGCACGAAGGTGTTGGGCAGGCCATTATCCTGCAGCTCGCAGCTGACCGGGATGTCGTCACGAGTCAGGGCAGAGACCGCCAGCTCATTGAGCAGCGTCACATCCATCACCTTGTGGGCGGCGATCCCCAGAGCACTGCCCAGACGACGCGCGGTGTCGATCTCTTCCCGATGGCGCTGGCCATAGTCGAAGGTGATGGCGTGCACTTCATCATACCGGGCCAATGCCTGTACCAGACAGGTGGTGCTGTCCTGACCGCCACTGAAAACCACGACTGCTTTTTTCATCTTGATAACTCCTTCAAATGTCACGCGCGGCGGCCTTCGGCAAAGTCCTGCCACTGGGTATTCAACCGGTTAAACAGGGTCAGCAAGGGCGCATAGTGCTCCGGCCTCCCCTCCCACCGGGACAAGAGGTGATAGCCCGCCTCTATGGTAGAGAGGGCATCGGGAAAGGGTTTCTTGCGAATGGCATATTGACCGGCGATGGCACCAATGCCGATGCGGGGCAAGCGGGCCAGTGCCGGGTTGCTCTGCAACATGCGATAGGCTTTGCGCCAGGTGCCGTCGAGCAAGATAAAGGCGATGGACGTTTTGCCAGAGGATTCACTCTCCCGCTGTTGGCGAAGATCGGTCAGCGAAATGGCATCCTCATCCGGCCAGAGTAGATAGCAGCGACGGGAAGGATCTGCAAGCAACCCATTGAGCCACTCATCGCGGGAAAAGTCCTCCCCCACATGGATCTCGCACTGTTGCAAAGAGGCCGCCAGCAGCGCCGCAGTTCCCTTGGGATGTGCCACCTCGTTGGGGTGCTGCAAGATGTAGAGGGGCGTGTGATTGTCAACCGGCACAATATAATCGCACAGGCAGGCTTTGAGGGCTCGGGTGCAACGTGTACAGTATCGACTGTTCTTGTCGTTGGACTGTTTCATGTTGTCAGACAAATCTGGATTGCTCTGGGTTATCACGCTCTCTCTCACCAGCTTGCTACTCTTCTTTACCGTTCCCAATCTTCAGCTCTCCTTCGATCGGCCCTTGATCGCCGGGGGCGAAGGGTGGCGGATCATAACAGGCAATCTGGCTCATACCAATCTGTGGCACCTGCTGCTCAATCTGGGCGGCCTAGCCATCCTCTATAGCCTGTTTCGCGACTATCTGGATGGGGCTCGCCTGCCGCTGCTGATGTTGCTGCTCTGGTTGGCAGTGGGCTTGGGGATCTGGTGGTGGTGCCCGCAGACCCAGTGGTACATGGGGCTATCCGGCTCGCTGCATGGCCTGTTTGTCTGGGGGGCAATGCAGGATATCCGCCACGGACGCCGCACGTCGGGCTGGCTGCTACTCGCGGGGATGGGGCTCAAGCTGGTGATGGACTTCTACAACGCAGGAGAGAGCCCGATATCCACCCTGATCAATGCCAGGGTACACATCGGCTCTCATCTTATCGGGGCCGGTGCAGGCCTGTTGCTCGGCCTGCACCGCGTATCACTGAGTGAGCCTGTTACGCACCAGCCAGCTCGGCATTGATGCTGGCCAGCATGGCGGCCGGATTGACAGCCTGCGTAATGGGGCGGCCGATAACCAGATAATCGGACCCCGCCTCGACCGCCGCTTTCGGTGTCATCACCCGGCGCTGATCCCCAGCCGCTGAACCGGTCGGGCGAATACCCGGGGTCACCAGCTTGAAATCTTCGCCCAGCAAGGCTTTCAGCTCATGGGCCTCGTTGGCAGAGCAGACCACCCCATCCAGACCGGATGTTTTGGTCAAGGTAGCCAGCCGGATCACCTGCTCGGCCGGGCTCACATCCAGACCAAGAGGGATCATGTCGGACTGCTCCATGCTGGTCAGCACGGTCACGCCGATAAGCAGGGGAGCCTTGTCGCCATAAGGCAGTAGCGCCTCTTTGGCGGCACGCATCATCCGCTCACCACCACTGGCATGCACGTTGACCATCCAGACACCGAGCTCGGCACTGGCTGCCACGGCTTTTGCAACAGTATTGGGAATATCGTGAAACTTCAGATCCAGAAAGACATCGAATCCCTTGGCCACCAGCTGACGTACAAACTGCGGGCCAAACAGGGTAAACATCTCCTTGCCTACCTTGAGACGGCACTGGGCCGGAGAGATACGTTCAACGAACGCTAAGGCATCTGCCTCATGCTGATAATCCAGCGCTACCAGTACTTTGGGATCTTGCATCTCACATCCTATTGCTTGTTATTCACCGTCCAGACCGCGGATCGGCTTGATGGAACCCCACTGGCGACAAGACGGGCACTGCCAGAACAACGAGTGAGTGGCAAAGCCGCACTGCCGACACTTGTGGGTTGACTTGATTTTGATCTGCTCGCCGACCAGCTGTTGCAGAAGCTCGAGGCTCTCCTTGGCAGGCCCCTCCTCCGCACTGGCCAGTTGAAAACCCACCAACTGGTAAAAACCTTTCATCGAGGGATGACGACGCAGCTGACGCAGCACCAGCGAACGGGCCTGACTCAGGCCATCACGCTCTTCAACCAGCTTGGCAAGGGCCAGGGTCACGCTGACACCGGCGTGATCTTCCACTGCCTTCTCAAGCAGCGGGATCAACGCAGGCGTGCGGCCCAACTGCTGATAGCACTCGAGCAATTTGGGCATCGCCTCGGAGGCAAAGTCGATATCCTGCTCGAACACCCGCAGCAGCTCCTTGCTGGCCTGCTCATACTCCCCCTCTGCCATGGCGAGCTCAGCGAGGCGCAAACTGGCCCGGGCACATGCCGGATTGATACTGAGCGCCCGTTTGAGCTTGGCCAGCCCCTCCCCTTTATTGCCCTCACGCAGCGCGATTTCGGCTTGCTCGCAATAGAAATGGGAGATGGGGTCGGCCAGCTTCTTGCCCTGGAATTTTTGCAGACGAACCGCCACATCGATGGCCTTATCCCAATCCCGCAACTGCTGATGGATGATCAACAGCTGTGCCAGCGCCGTCTCTTCATAGTCGCTGTCGTCACACAGCTCATTCCAGAGCGCTTCCGCTCGGTCCAGCAGACCAGCAGCCAAAAAGTCGCGCGCAAGCTCCTGCAGGGCAAGCTGTCGCTGCTCTCGGGTCAGTTGGCGGGTTACCAGGTTCTGGTGGATCTTGATGGCACGATCGACCTCCCCACGCTGGCGAAACAGGTTGCCGAGGGAGAGGTGTGTTTCGATGGTTTCACTGTCCACCTCAAGCAGCTGAATAAAGAGGTCCACCGCCTTGTCGGATTCATCGGACAGCAAATAGTTGAGGCCCGCCACATACTGGCGGGAAAACTGGTTACTCTGTTTTTGGGTGTCCTGGCGAACACTCCTGCGACCCATGTACCAACCATAACCGGCGGCGATGGGCAACAGCAGGAAAAGCAGTTCAAGCATTGAGGAACATTATTCCTTACCCGGTGACCGGGCCAGCTCCAACTCGCGGGATTGACGACGCATGGTGCGGTTGAGGGTGCGGTTTTGCATTTTCAGGCGCAGGAACAGCAGGCCGAATACCAGCCAGCCCAGCAAAAAACCGCCAGCAAAGAAGAAGCCCAACAGCATGGCAAGTGAAAACTCACCCTGAGCGATCAGGTAATTGAACTGAACCAGCTGGCCATTTTGTGAGCCCAGCGCCAGGGTCAGAACAAACACCAGCACCAGCGGAATGAGGGCCAAAATACGCTTCATAAGAGCTCCCTGTCAGTATCTAATGAGAGGCTGATTATCCTTAAAATCGCAGGCAGACTCTAGAGTGAATGGGAAAGAGTTTAAGAAACAAGACGATTGGCACAGGAATCGGTGCCAAAAAGAAAAAAGGCATACCCGAGGTATGCCCATTTCTGCATTATTCAATGATGTTGACGCGCTCGCGCAACTCTTTACCAGGTTTGAAGTGCGGGACATATTTCCCGGTCAGTTCAACCTTGTCCCCAGTCTTGGGGTTGCGGCCCACACGGGGCGCACGATAGTGCAGTGAAAAACTGCCAAATCCGCGGATTTCAATCCGGTCGCCGTTTTGCAAGGTCGACGCCATCTGCTCAAGGATCTCCTTGATGGCGGCTTCGACATCCTTGGCCGGCATATGCATGCGGCTGGCTGCCAGTTGTTCGATGAGATCTGATTTGGTCATAACGTTAAATCTCCTTCCCCGATCACATGCAATATTCATTTTGCCAGGATAAAAAAGGGCGGCGCAATGCCGCCCTTTTCTTGCATCAAGGATTACTCACCCTTGGCGGCTTTGAACGCTTCCATCATAGCATTGCTGAACACAACTTCTTCTTGCTGGTTCAGGTTATCGATAGCAACACGCTCATCAGCCTCGTCCTTAGCACGGACAGACAGGCTTACGGTGCGGTTTTTACGATCAACGCCCATGAATTTAGCTTCAACTTCGTCACCAACAGACAGCACCAGAGTGGCGTCTTCTACACGGTCACGAGCAGCGTCGGAGGCACGCAGGTAGCCTTCTACGCCATCAGCCAGTTCGATAACGGCACCTTTGGCATCAACCTCGGTAACCTTACCCTTCACGATAGCACCTTTCTTGTTGTCAGCCAGGTACTTGTTGAACGGGTCTTCTTCGATCTGCTTGACACCCAGGGAGATGCGCTCACGCTCCGGATCCACTTGCAGAACAACGGCCTCGATCTCGTCGCCTTTCTTGAATTCACGCACGGCTTCTTCGCCCTGGTTGTTCCAGGAGATGTCAGACAGGTGAACCAGGCCGTCGATGCCGCCATCCAGACCGATGAAGATACCGAAGTCAGTGATGGACTTGATCTTGCCGGAAACACGGTCGCCTTTGGCGTGAGTTTCGGCAAACAGCTGCCACGGGTTGGATTTGCACTGCTTCAGACCCAGGGAGATACGACGACGCTCTTCGTCGATGTCCAGAACCATCACGTCAACCACGTCGCCAACGTTAACAACTTTGGACGGGTGGATGTTCTTGTTGGTCCAATCCATCTCGGATACGTGTACCAGGCCTTCAACGCCTTCTTCGATTTCAACGAAGCAGCCGTAGTCGGTCAGGTTGGTCACGCGGCCAGACAGACGGGTGGTCTCCGGGTAACGCTTGGCGATAGCAACCCAGGGATCTTCGCCCAGCTGCTTCAGACCCAGGGATACACGGGTACGCTCGCGGTCGAACTTCAGAACCTTGACAGCGATCTCGTCGCCAACGTTGACGATTTCGGAAGGATGCTTAACGCGCTTCCACGCCATGTCGGTGATGTGCAGCAGGCCGTCAACACCGCCCAGATCTACGAATGCACCGTAGTCGGTCAGGTTCTTGACGATACCCTTAACTTCTTGACCTTCTTGCAGGTTAGCCAGCAGGCTTTCGCGCTCGGAGGTGTTCTCGGTCTCGATCACGGCACGACGGGAAACAACAACGTTGTTGCGCTTCTGGTCCAGCTTGATGACTTTGAACTCGAGTTCTTTGTTTTCCAGGTGAGCGGTGTCACGGATCGGACGCACGTCAACCAGAGAACCCGGCAGGAAGGCACGGATGCCGTTCAGTTCAACGGTGAAACCACCCTTGACCTTGCCGTTGATGATACCGATAACGGTAGCTTGCTCTTCGTAAGCCTTCTCAAGCTGCAGCCAGGCTTCGTGGCGCTTGGCTTTTTCGCGGGACAGCTTGGTTTCGCCGAAACCATCTTCGATAGAGTCCAGAGCCACGTCAACGGTGTCGCCGACGTTGATTTCCAGCTCGCCCATGGCGTTCTTGAATTCTTCAGCCGGGATAGCGGACTCGGATTTCAGACCGGCGTCAACCAGTACAAAACCGTTCTCGATAGCAACGACAGTACCCTTGACGATGGAACCTTGACGGGTTTCAACGGCGTTCAGGGACTCTTCAAAGAGTTGAGCAAAAGATTCGATCATTGTTTATGTCACAAATGAAACATCCACTTGCAATCCGGCACAAGCGGGGCTGTTTTAAATAATCTGCGCCATCCTTGGTGCAGACGACCGGATGTCAGCTTGCGCTGGCATCACCAAGTTGTTGCTCTGCATAGGCGAGTACTGTTGCCAGCACTTCATCTATGGTCATGGCGGTAGAGTCTACCACCAGAGCATCTTCTGCCGGTTTCAGCGGTGCAGTAGCGCGATTTCTGTCGCGATCGTCACGTTCCCGAATCTCGGTTAAAAGACGCTCAAAGTTAACATCAAAGCCCTTATCTTGCAACTGCTTATAGCGACGCTGGGCCCGTTCTTCGGCACTGGCGTCGAGGAAAATCTTCACCTCGGCCTCGGGGAAAACAACTGTGCCCATGTCACGACCATCGGCAATCAGACCCGGGGCCTGACGAAAAGCACGCTGACGGCGCAACAATGCTTCGCGCACCCGGGGGAAGGCGGCGATTTTACTGGCAGCATTACCCACTTCTTCGGTGCGGATGGTGCGGGAGACATCTTCCCCTTCCAGGATCACCTTGACCAGATCGCCCTCAACCTGAAATTGCACATCCAGATTGGCAGCCAGTGGCACCAGTGAGGCTTCACTGTCCAGCTCTACATCGTGATGTAGGGCGGCCAGGGACAACACCCGATAGATGGCGCCCGAGTCCAGCAAGTGCCAACCCAGCTTCTCAGCAAGCAGCTGACACAAGGTGCCTTTACCTGCACCACTGGGGCCATCAATTGTCATTACGGGGGCCATCTGAGGCATAACTTCTCTCCTGCACTGTGTTGCTCCCATCCCGAAGGGGTGGGTTAATGGGCGCCGATTATACCCGAATGTGGTGAGCCTGGCAGTCATCAATCCGCACAAAGGGCCAAAACCCCGCCGGACAGCTGTGCTTGTATCTCATTTGGAGATTTCATTAAGCAATGCAGGGACTTGTTCTTATGGTCGTTCCTGACAAGGCGCGCTAAACTGGCCCCCTTTTTTGAGCCGTTAGTAGTAAGGAGCAACCTATGAGCAGCGTTACCCTCGTGGCCAAATCCAAATTGCCAACCCCTTGGGGCACCTTCACGCTGGTAGGTTTTCAGGAAACCGGCACAGGCAAAGACCACGCCGCACTGGTGATGGGCGACATTACCGGTGACGAGCCCGTGCTGGGCCGGATCCACTCAGAGTGCCTGACCGGCGATGCCCTGTTCAGCCTGCGTTGTGACTGCGGTTTCCAGTTGCAGGCGGCCATGGAGAATATCGCCAAAGCCGGTCGTGGCGTGTTGCTGTATGTGCGTCAAGAGGGCCGTGGCATCGGCTTGCTCAACAAGATCCGCGCCTATCACCTGCAGGATCAGGGGGCCGATACCGTGGAGGCCAACGTAGCCCTTGGTTTCGCCGCCGACATGCGCGATTACACCATCTGCGCCGATATGCTCAAGCAGCTTGAGGTCAAGTCTCTCAAACTGATGACCAACAACCCGCGCAAGATGAAAGCGATGGAATCCTTCGGTATTCCGGTGGCCGAACGGGTACCGTTGCAGGAAGGACGCAATCCCCACAACGAGTTCTATCTGTCGACCAAGGCCAACAAGCTTGATCATATGCTGAAGAAGTGAGCCTGCATTGACGAATACCAGATAGTCAAACGCCTCTCAATCGGAGGCGTTTTTCTTGGGACGACCACACATCAACCCAAGCTATCTAAGTGGTACGATCAAATTGGCCAGCAGAGCTTCAAGCTCTTCGCCAGTGCGGGCAGCACAGTATTGTTCGACCCGCTCGCGGGTCAATTGCGGCGCGAGACGTTCAATCAGATCGTAGAGATAGCCGCATAAAAACGCCCCTCTGCGCAACCCGATAGCGGCCACACCGCCTGGTAGCCAGGGCGCCGTTTTGAGCACCAGATCGCCATCGCGCTGGGGCTCCCAGGCAAAAGTTGCCATCACCCCGATGCCCATTCCTTGTCTGACATAGGTCTTGAGCACATCGCTGTCGCTCGCACAGCAGGCGATCCGGCTCTCGGCATGAGCACAATCAGTGCCATGTGCAGCAGAGAGCGCCCTTCCATCGGTCACCAATGCAAACTCCACCAGCTCGGCCGGGGTCAGCGATGTTGCTTTGGCCAACGGATGATCCTTGGGCAGCACCAAGCCCCGTTGCCACTGAAAAGAGGGGAGCATGAGCAGCTCGCTCCCCTCCTCCGGTTCATCGGCAAGCAGCAGATCGGCAGCGCCATCATGCACGGCTGCGCGGCACTGCGTCGCACTCCCCTGCATCACAGTTACGGCAACTTTGGGAAAGCGGGCCATAAAACCCTTGAGGATGGCGGGCAGAATATAACGGGCTTGCAGATGAGTAGCCGCAATGGTGAGGGTTCCCTGCTCCGGATGCACATGCTGCCTGGCCATCACTTTGATGGTGGCGACCTTGTCCAGCACCTCGGCGGCCACTTTGATCACATCCCGACCGATGGGGGTGATCTGGGTCAGGTGTTTACCGCTGCGCTCGAAGATCTGGATCCCCAGCTCATCCTCCAGCATCCGCACTTGTTTGCTGATCCCGGGCTGGGAGGTAAAGAGGCTCTCGGCGGTGGCCGACAGATTCAGCCTGTGGTTCGCCACCTCGACGATATAGCGCAATTGCTGCAATTTCATGGTGTAGCCCTCAAGCGAACCCACCGTTAATAGTAACAAACTTTCAGCAATGACCCGCCGCCATCAGGCCGGGCGATCCTTGAGTAGGAAATCGCGCAAGGCACGGTTGGCCATAGAGAGCGGATCACCACGCCGCCACGCCACACAGAGGTCTAGGTAGATGGGCGGGTCGAAGGGTACACCACTCAGATCCGGCTCCTCTTCCAGCACCATGCGCAAGAAGGTGGTCACCGCAAAGCCTTGCCGCACCACCGCCTTGAGCAGAGGGATAAGATTGCTCTCGAAGGCGATATCGGGTTCAACGCCCAGGCTCTGGGCCAGCGCCTCCATATGCTCCCGGTGGTAAAAACCACGGCGAAATAGCGCCAGCTCCTGAGCGAAAAACTGCGAGAGGGTGACGGCCGATGCGCCACGCAAGGGGTGATCGTCCCCCACCACCATCAACATCTCTTCGCTCAGCAGATGTGCCCCCTCGATGGCAGGGGGGAGATCACTAGTGATGAGAATGGCCAGATCGAGGGAGCCATCCACCATCCGGCTGAGCAGCTCGCGGGTACCGGCCTCTTCGACCCGGATCTTGAGGCCGGGGTAGCGGTGCTTGAAGGCCATCAGACGAGGGGGGAAATAGTAGGAGCCCATCATGTAGGGGATCCCGATCCGCACTTCCCCCCGCTCCAGCCCCTTGAGCTCGGCCATCTCGGCCTCGGCCTGATGCATCTGCAGCAACAGACGCTCGGCATGGCGACAGAGCACCTCTCCCTCAGGGGTGAGCCGTACCGCCCGGTCCTGTCGATCAAACAGCCGCAATTCGAGCTGCTGCTCCAGCTTGGCGATGGCCATGCTGATGGCCGGTTGTGCCACATGCAGACTGTTAGCTGCCTTGGTAAATGAGCCGGCATCCCTGACCGCCAGCAGATAGGTGAGCTGTTTCAGATCCATGTATCAATTCATCTTATGGGATAGATAACTTAAATATATTATATTTATAACCGCAAGGACTCTACCCTGACCAAAAGTAGTCAGGACAATACGCAATGATTGAAGTTGGAAGTCGCGAGTGGATACGTGCAACCCTGGCCCTCAGCCTGGGCTCTTTTCTGGTGTTTCTGAACCTCTACCAGACCCATCCCCTGTTACCCCTGATTGCCGAGGTCTTCTCGGTCAACTCCCTCTCGGCCAGCTGGACCCTGGCAGGATGCACTGCAGGCCTCGCCGCCTCCCTGCTGATCTGCGCCAGACTGGCGGATCGCCATGGCCGTCGGCAGGTCATGCTGGGTACCCTCACCCTGGCGGTCCTGCTCTCACTGTTAATCCCGCTGGTTGAGCAGTTTGGCACCCTGCTGCTGCTACGCATCCTGCAGGGCGCGCTGCTGGCAGGACTGCCCGCGACCGCGATTGCCTATATGGGGGAAGAGTTCAGCAAACGGGCGCTGCTCTCGGCGGTGGGGGTCTATATTGCCGCCAACTCCCTCGGTGGCATTGCCGGTCGAGTGGTCGGCGGTCTGTTGGCGGGCTGGTTTGGCGACTGGCAGCATACCTTTCTGGGGATCGGTGTAATCAGCCTGTTACTGCTGCCGCTGGTCTTCTGGCTGCTGCCCCATCAGACCCGCTTTGTGGCGAGCGCCCCCGTTCGCGGCCAATTTGCCCGCGCCTTGCAACAACACCTGACCAATCCCTTGCTGGTAGGGGCTTACCTTATCGGCGGGCTCAACTTTATGGTGTTTCTGAACCAGTTCAGTTATCTCACCTTCTTGCTGGCCAAGCCCCCCTTCTCCCTGCCCACCCAGTGGCTCGGCATGCTGTTTCTCACCTATCTCTCAGGGACGGTGGCCTCCTCTCTGAGCGGCCGATTTGCCAATCGCTGGGGGGCACAACGCATGCTGCTGGTCGGGATCGCCCTGATGGCCCTCGGCAGTCTGTGGCTGCTGCAAGCTAGCCTGCCCGGGATCCTGAGTGGCTTGCTGATCTCCAGCTTCGGCTTTTTCCTGGCACACGCCTGCGCCAGTGCCTGGGTCGGTCATCATGTCGAACACAACCGCGCCCTCGCCTCCTCCCTCTATCTGGTGGCCTACTATCTGGGAGCCAGTCTGGGGGGACTTTACCTGCACCCCTTCTGGGAGCAGGGTGAGCTAGGCGGTCTGGTCATGGGGATTGAACTGGTCCTCATCCTGACGGCGGGCTTGAGCCTCTGGCTCGGCCGTCTCAAGCAGCGAAGCCAATCGCCACTGCCCGCCCAGCAACCCCACCGACACGGGTAACGGGCTCAGCGCAAACAGGGTCACCCACGAGCAGATGGCGCTCTCGCAACCCAGCACCGCCAGATAACAAAAGGGGTCACACCGGTGACCCCTTTTGCTGCGTTATTCAAGAGCCTGTCAGGCTCGCACCGCATTGAGCGCAGGATCACTCCTGATCGAAATAATCCGCAGGCACCGCGACCACAGCACCGGTCGCCACCTCTTCGGCGATCACCTCAGCCAGCGGGCGCAGATGAAACTTGATCTGGCCGGAAGGCAACATCAGGCCAATATCGGGGTTGCGGGTATCCTGCATGTTGCCGGTTTTGAATGGCAGCTCGGGATAGCACGCTACCAGATCTTGCAGTGAAGTGACCACCAGCTCGATATGTTCCAGCCCCGCCTGATGGACGCGACCCGGTTTCGGTGCAGCCAGCTCGATACAGGGTACCTGTACCTCACCAGCCAACAGCGGCTGATGCAACTGATAAGTGGCGATGGGACGTCCGCCAATCATACCCTCCACCAGCAAGGTACCTGCCTCAGCCAGCACAGCACATAGCGCGCGGTACTCCTGCAGGGTAGCCGCCCGATAACAGAGGTGATCGACCGTTGGCCGGGAAATTGTGACGCCACTGGCGGCCAGTTCGGCCAACAGCTGAGAAACAAATGGGGCCATTGGCCCCAGTGTGGAATCGAGTGGGTGGGACATGCTTACCATTTCTTCTTGGGTTGAAACAGGACATCAAGCTCGTCGGCTTCCTTGTCCTTGATGTTTTGCAGATCCTGCGCGCTGTTTTGCTGCTGCAGCTCTTCAAGCTCCTTGAGCCCCTGACGCATATCTTCTTCACGGGCCAGCAGATAGGGATCCTTGTCGCCCACGCTCGCCATGGCCGACAGACCCTTGGTATAGAGCTGGCGGCATGTACCATATTGGCCCTGAATGCGGGCATCCATCGCCCGCTTGACCAGATTGGAGATATTGATCTTGAGCTGCATCAGCTCGAGGCGGCGCTCTTCCTGGGCAAACCCTTGCGGGTCAATCTTGCCCTTGTTGTGCTCGACCCGCAGCACGGCCCGCATCTTCTTGACCAGCTGCAGCATCTGGATCGCCTGACGATCGGACTCCGGGGTCTTGAACTGCCCCTCATCCTGAACGCTGTAGTTCTCCTGCACATTCTTGATCTGGGTCTGCACATCGACGATGCGCTGCTTGATTTGATTATTCGGCATCACCTGGGCGATGGCGCGATAGGCATCGAGGATCCGGTGCTGCAACAGCAACACCATGTTCTTGGAGAAAGGCACCAGATTGACGTTCAGCAACACCTCTTCGGTCTCGTCAGCCACCGTCTTGTGTCTGGCAACGGCGTGACGCTTGTCCGCCTCTGCCTTCTGCTTATATTGCTGCACCACGTTATAGGCGATAACCAAAAACAGGAGTGCGCCAATAGACAGCAATACCAAAGTTAAAATCATAGGATGTCCAAACCCCTGTTCCTATCCAATTGCGTGATCCTACAACAGCTTACCCACTTAAGGTAGCCTGCAGATCCCCCCTTGCCCACGATTTGTCACCAAGCTGTGCCCCCGGTCTCAGGGAGAGATTGCAGGATCAGGGGATGATGACCATGACGGTCACCTCCCCATAGTATCGCCCATCAGCGCTATTACTTGAGGTTAAAGCCCCGCGATTGCAGGAATCCCAGCATGAAAGGGCGGGACTCCTTGCCCAGAATGGCGCGGATCTGACCGCTCCAGGTCTGCTGTTTGTTGTTGCTGCTGCGGGCCTGATAGTAGTCCGCGATCTGCTGATCGTACCGGGCCAGCAGGTCGCGATCCAGCTCGTGCTGGTAGCGCTCCTGATGCACCACCAATCCCCTGGGCAGACGGGGTTTCTGCTCCGGCTGCTGGGCAGGATGACCAAGGCAGAGGCCAAACAGCGGGATCACCTGATGGGGTAAGCCGAGCAGTTCGCTCACCTCGGCCGGATGGTTGCGAATGCCGCCGATATAGACCCCGCCCAGCCCCAGCGACTGCGCCGCCAGCAAGGCGTTTTGCGCCATCAGGGCACCGTCGATGGCTCCGATCAGCAACTGCTCCGCATAGCCGGTCTGGGCCTCGGGCACGATCTGGATGTGACGGTGGTAATCGGCGCAGAACACCAGAAACTCGGCCGCCTGCACCACATAGGGTTGATTGCCCGCCAGCATGGCCAACTGCTGACGCGCCTCGGGCTCGCAGACTCGCACAATACTGGTCACCTGCAAAAAGCTCGAGGTTGAGGCGGACTGGGCGGCGGCGAGGATGGCATCCAGCTGCTGCGGGGCGATCGGCTCGGCACTAAACTGACGAATGGAGCGATGGGAAAGGATAAGATCGATGGTCTGATTCATGGCACCTCCAAAATGAGGTAACACCATAGCGAAAAAAACGAGGGAGCCCAAGGCTCCCTCGCACACCCAGCTTAAGGGGCCGGATAGACGTAAGGGGCTTGCAACCCGAGCGGGAAGCCGAGCGCCCAGTAGAGCAGCAGGAAAATCGTCCAGCTCACCAGGAAGGCCAGTGAGTAGGGCAACATCATGGAGACCAGAGTACCGATCCCGGTGCTCTTCACATACTGCTGGCAATAGACCACCACCAGCGGGAAGAAGACCATCAGCGGGGTAATGATGTTGGAAGCGGAATCCCCGACCCGATAGGCCGCCTGGGTCAGCTCGGGGGAGATCCCCACCGCCATCAGCATGGGTACCAGGATCGGGCTGATCAGCGCCCACTTGGCGGAGGCCGAGCCGACTACCAGATTGACGCTGGCGGTGAGCAGGATCATCCCGACGATAGTCACCTCACCTGGCAGCGCCAGCGCATGGAGCACTTCGGCACCGGAGAGGGCCAGCAGGGTGCCCAGATTGGAGTCACCAAACGCCTTGATAAAGAGCGCGCAGAAGAAGGCCATCACCATGTAGGAGCCCATCTTGTTCATGGTGGCCGACATGGCATCGATCACATCCTTGCCACTCTTGAAGCTGCCTGCGACAAAGCCGTAGACAATCCCGGGCAGGATAAAGAGCAGGAAGATGAGCGGCACAATGGACTTCATCACCGGCGCGGCGAAGGTAGTCAGGGAGCCATCGGCAGCACGCAGCGGTGAATCGCTCGGGGAGAGCGCCAGCGCCAGCAGCACGATAGCCGCCAGCATGGCAAACCCGGCCCAGTTGAAGGCCCGGCTCTCTTGCGCGCTGTAGCGCCCCATCTCGTCGGCACTCTCCAGATCCTCGTTGAGCGCCACGTGCTTGAGGCGCGGCTCCACCACCTTTTCGGTGATGAACCAGCCGACGCAGATGATCAGCAACGAAGAGGCACCGGTAAAGATGATGTTGCACAGGGTGTTGACCATGTAGTCAGGATCGAGCAACTGAGCGGCGGACTGGGTAAAGCCCTGCAGCAGCGCATCCCCGCCGGAGGGCAGGAAGTTGGCGGCAAAACCGCCGGAAACACCGGCAAAGGCAGCGGCGATCCCCGCCAGCGGATGGCGTCCGGCAGCGTGGAAGATGATGCCACCGATGGGGATCACCAGCACATAACCCGCATCTGCGGCGGTGTGGCTGACGATCGCTACCAGGATCAGCATGGGAGTGAGAAAACGGGCAGGCGTCACTTTCAGCAACTTTTTCAGACCGGTATTGATAAAACCGGACTGCTCGGCCACCCCTACCCCCAGCATGGCCACCAGCACGATCCCCAGCGGGGCAAAGCCGGTAAAGGTCGTGACCATGGTAGAGAGGAACTCGGCCAGACCGGCACCGGTCAGCAGGTTGTTGACCACTACCGCCTCCCCGGTACGGGGGTTGACCAGATCAAACTGGAATTGTGACAACACCCAGGAGCCGACCCAGACGATCAGCAAGGCGTAGAGGAACAGCATGGCGGGGTCGGGTAATTTGTTCCCGGCTTTCTCGACGCCATTGAGGAAACGGTTCAGCCAACCTTTGGGAGGGCTGGCCGGACGGTCATTGACAGCAGCATGACTCATTATTGCGATACTCCTTTCCCTAGAAACGAGGTCGCATGCTAGCAATTCCAGTCAATCCGTCTCATGACCGATCGCAAAAGAATGATTAATTTTGATTAAATATTGCGGAATAAAATCCCAAGTTGTGGCCTAACGCACACTTGTTACTCTGCCATCACGGCATCTAGCAGTGGATAACGCCCGACCTGGCAATCCACCACAAAACCGCTCGCCTCGACTTGCGCCACTGTAAGCGGCTTGCTGAACAGATATCCCTGGAACACATGGCACCCCTGGGTCTGCAGTGCGGCCAGCTCGTGAGGCTCCTCCACCCCTTCGGCCATGATCCCCAACCCCAGATTGGTGGCCATGGCCGCAGTCGCCCGGATCACCGGCAAGTTGAGGCCGACCACGAAGGAGCGATCCAGCTTGATGTTGTTGATCGGCAACCGGTTGAGATAGGCCAGCGAGGAGTAGCCGGTACCGAAATCATCGATGGCAATCTTGATCCCCTGCTCGCTCAAATCATCGAGAATGCCGAGGCACCCCTTCATATCGAGCATCAGCACGGTTTCGGTCAGCTCCAGCGTCAACAGGGAGGCATCCACCCCGTGCAGCTCCAGCTGCTGGCGAACTTGCCCGGGCAGCGCCGACGAGAGCTGGAAACCGGAGAGGTTGACGGAGACCGGCACTCGCTGATGGAAGCGCTTCTGCCAGCTGGCTACCTGTGCCAGCGCGGTGGAGAGCACCCAGCTGCCGATCTCGCGGATCAGCCCCATCTCTTCGGCCAGCGGGATAAATTCCACCGGCGAGACATGGCCGAGCACCGGGTTGTACCAGCGCAGCAGCGCCTCGTAACCAATCAGACGCCGTTTGGCGGCATCGACCTGCGGCTGGTAACAGAGGCTCAGCTCCTGACGGCCGATGGCCTTGGCCAGAAACTGTTTGAGATTGAGCTTGCGCTGCAGGGTCTGTTGCATGCTGGGGGTGAAACGCTGCCAGCGCAGCCGCCCCATCTGCTTGGCCTGATACATGGCCATGTCGGCACGGGTGATGAGGTTGTCCCCGTCATCCGCATCATCGGGATAAATGGCGATACCGATACTGCCGCCGATGGTCACCTCCGGCAGCCCGCTCAGTTGCAGCGGCTTGGTCATCTGGGAGAGCATCTGATCGGCCACCTCTTGCGCCCGATCCCCCTGATTGCCCAGCGGCACCAGTGCTGTGAATTCATCGCCACCGAGGCGAGCCAACTCCACATCCCGCGGGCAAATCTGTTTGAGGCGACCGGCGACCCGCTCCAGCAGGCGATCTCCCGCCTTGTGGCCGTAGTTGTCGTTGACCAGCTTGAAGTTGTCCAGATCCATGAACACCAGCGCGAAACGCTCCCCCAGCCCGCAATAGGCCTCGAGGGATTTCATCAAGCCATACCGATTGAGCAGGCCGGTCAGGGAGTCGTGCCAGGCGAGGTGGCGATGCTCCAGCTCTTCGAGTTTGCGATCGGTAATATCCCGCATGGTGAGCAAAATGCGGGCCCCCTGCTGGATATAGCGGAACTGATACTGGAACCAGCGCATCCCCTTGAGGGTACGGCACTCCCCCTCGGTCACCACTTCATCGAGACGGGAGAGCTTCTGGTAGAAGCTGTCATCATTGCCGGAGAAAACCTGGGAGAGCTTGGCGATCTGGTGGCCGAAACACATTTCGAAGTGATAGTTGCCACTCTCGAACACACCATGGCTATCGAACAGGCAGGCAAGGGTATCGCCGGTTGCCAGCGAGGACTCCTGATAGAGGGTATCGGAGTCGAGCACCGCTTCGGTCATCATCATCAGCCGGCCAGCCAGTTGAATACCGGAGAGGCGCAGATAGATCTGCTTCTTGACCCCCTTTGGGGAGAGGGTCCACCACTCGTTGTAACTGCGCCCCTGCTGAAAATCACCCAGATAGCGCTGTAGCAGCAGATCGATGGCGGTTGCCATATCGGCAGAGAAGTCGCGGGAGCAGAGTTCGTCGAGAGACGTCGCCTCCCACACGGAGAGCGCGGCGCTGTTTGCCCAGAAAATATGGTGATGCTCGATGTCATAAACCCAGATCGGGGTATGCAGAACATCCATCGTCTTCAGTAACCGTTCGTCAAGCGTATTCATCTGGTCAAGGTCATTCATGCTGGATGGTCACTGGTTAACCGGAAAACAGATCTGGCAAACCGCTAGCTGCAGAATGCAAGGTGCAAATACCTCTCGGCCATTATCCCTTTTCACATAGCCAAGAGCGGACAAAACTATTTCAGATATCAACAACAGGGCAGCCTGTACGGCAATACTACAAAGGACTCAGCCAAGGACCCTGTTAATCCAAGCAAATCATATAGTCGATTTTTAACTTTTTTCCCCAGTAAAAACAAGCACTAAGAGCTATCCACTCGAGACCTTGAAAGAGCAATTGCATATTTGCTGCGATAAATTTGTTATTAACATTTAAATCAATGGCGGAAATAGCCATCACTCTCTGTCACAAAGCTTCCATTAATTAACCAAGCGGATGGATAAACAGCCAAAAAAACGCCAAAACGGACAAAAATAGTTCACTAAGGCGGAATTGATATACCCCAATTTCATTTTTCAACAGGCAATGAGCAAAACCCGAATATATGATCTGCATCACATTGGCTGTGGATGGCAAACCACCCCAACTGAGCACGCAGAGCAACCCGGCGCCCTTCCATCAGGTTGCAATATCGGCCTTCGCTCGCGGTTATAGCGGAATCAATCAGGGAATATGGCAAACATCACTGCCGTAGTACCATTTGGCATCATGCCGAAATAATCACCAGCGTGGGGAAACTGAGATGACGGGCGGGTGGATAACTGGTATCAACAGAAATCGAATCCAGATCAATTAAACGCTGAATTACCCTTGCCAACCCGGAACGCTCTTTTTATGGTTGCTCCCTTGTTACACCCAGAACAGCGTTTATGAAGCACATCGAAGAGTTCTACCTGTTCGTCAAGGTGGTGCAAGAGGGAGGATTCTCCCACGCTGCAGCCGCACTGGGCATGCCAACAGGCACCATCAGTCGACGCATTTCCCAGCTGGAAGAGCAACTGGGTTGCTCCCTGCTACATCGCTCTACCCGCAAGCTCCGCCTTACCGATGATGGCCTCAGATACTACGAACGTCTCTGCACGCCACTCGCGCAAATCGAGCAGGCCACCAGCGAGATCCAGGGTCAAGAGGCCGATATCACCGGGCTTATCCGGATAGCTGCGCCCATCGCACTCTCCAACACCATCCTCATCGATATGCTGGCCGAATTCGGGCTGCACTATCCCGAGGTACAGTTCGATATCACCCAGACCAATGATCACCAGCACCTGTTCGACAATGATCGGGATCTGGTGTTCTTCAACGGTGAGCTGCCCCAGTCGCTGCCAAATGCGATCTGTCTCGGCCATATCGAGTACGGCCTGTTTGCCTCACCACTCTATTTGACCAAAAAGGGCACCCCCTCCCATCCCAACCAGCTGGAAGAGCACGATCTCATCTACTGCTGGCCTCACCAGCACTGGCAGCTGACCGACAAGGATGGCCAGAGCGTCTGCATCAAACGCAGCGCCAAACTGACCGTCAACCAGACCCAGGCCGCGGTACGCGCAGCCCGGCGTCATCTGGGGATCGTCAACGCCCCGCTGCACTATCTGAGCAGCTTCCTCCATGACGAGCAGCTGGTGCCGGTACTGACCGACTGGCAAACCGGCAATCGCCCCTTCTACATGTTGTGTTGCCAGCACCAGTTCGCTCCGTTGCGTGTTAAGATGTTCGTTGAATTTGTTGAAAAATACTCAGCACGCTATCGCAATCGGCAGTGGGACAACCAATTTTCACAAGGTGATAGCCTCACCCATTGCATCTGACCGTTAGCGGGCCACACTTATAGCATCCCTTGCCAACAGAGCCTGCCTAACGCCATGAATGTATTGATATGTGATGACTCCGGGTTCGCCCGCAAACAGCTGGCGCGGGCGCTCCCGGCCGACTGGAAAGTAGATTTGCACTACGCAGCCAATGGTCTCGAAGGGATCGAACAGGTGCTGATGGGTCATGGCGATCTCATCTTCCTCGATCTGACCATGCCGGAAATGGACGGTTACGGCGTGCTGGAGACCCTCCAACGGGAGGGTCTGCGCAACAAGGTGATCGTGGTCTCCGGGGATATCCAGCCAGAGGCCTATCAACGGGTCATGGGGCTGGGTGCGCTCGATTTCATCAAGAAACCCGCGGCCCCCGAGACCCTGCTAGCCCTGCTCAAAAAGCATGGTTTCTGGAGTGCCGCCCCGAGCGGTCAACCAAGCGCCCCCGAGCAGCTGACAAGCGGCGTGGTAGCCGATGCAGGCGTCAAGATCACCCCCGAAATCCGCGATGTCTATCAGGAGCTGGCCAACGTCTCCATGGGTCAGGCAGCCGACTTGCTGGCTCGTCTGCTCAACGCCTTCGTGGTACTGCCTATCCCCAACGTCAACGTGCTAGAGGTCTCCGAGCTGCACATGGCCCTCTCGGCGGCTGCGGATTCGGATACCCTCTCCGCCGTCTGTCAGGGGTTTATCGGTGCTGGGATCGCCGGTGAAGCGCTGATCCTGTTCCATGACTCCAGCTTCAAAGATTTGGCCAAGCTGATGAACCATCAGGGGACGCTGGATCGCACCGCCGAACTGGAGCTGTTGATGGATACCGCCAACGTGCTGATCGGCGCCTTCCTGCGCGGCTACGCCAACCAGCTCGACACCCCCTTCAGTCAGGGGCACCCGGTGGTGCTCGGCCAGCACAGACCCATCAACGAGCTGATCAACACCAACAAGAGTCGCTGGCGCCGTACCCTTGCCATCGAGATCAACTACCGGATCCAGGATTACGCGGTGCAGTGTGATCTGCTGCTGCTGTTTACCGAAGATTCCATCGCCACCATGAACAACAAAATCATGCACATGCTCTAGGAGTGACTATGGAAATCCGTGAATTTCATTGGCTGATGAACATAGTCCAGAACCTGGACGTAGGCCTGGTAGTGCTCGACAAGGAGTACAAGGTTCAGGTGTGGAACGGCTTTATGGAGAGCCACAGCGGCCGACTGGCCAGTGACGTGCGCGATGGCGTACTGTTCGAGCTCTTCCCCGATGTGGACAGAGCCTGGTTCGAACGCAAGGCCAACATGGTCTTCAAACTCAACAACCGCGCCTTCAGCACCTGGGAGCAGAAGCCCTATCTGCTGCGTTTCTCCAACTACCGCCCCATTACCGGCTCGGCCCCCCACATGTTCCAGAACCTGACCCTGGTGCCACTGGCCGATTTCGGCGGTCAGGTGACCCACATCGCGGTGATGATCTACGATGCCACCGATGAGGCCATGCTGATGAGCGGCCAGCGGCAGACTTGAGCTTGCAGCAAATAACAGAGGGCGCCGCGGCGCCCTCTGTTATTTCGGTATGAACAGGTCTTGGTATAACCTCTACTTGACCAGCCGTCTCAACGCGCTCCGAGATACTCGGTGAAGGCGTCGATCACCTCTTCAATATCGTCATCGTTGATTTGCAGATGGGTCACCAGCCGCAGCTCGCCGTAACCGGAGAAGAGGATCCCTCGCTCCTTCATAAAAGCGAGCAGAGGGGCCGATTCCCCCTCACGCAGCCGCAAGAACACCATATTGCTCTGCACCAGCGAGAGGTCGAGCTCGATGCCCGGCAGTGCAGCCAACCCTTCGGCCAGCCGTTTGGCACGGCGGTGATCATCGGCCAGGCGGGTCACATGCTGCTCGAGGGCAAACAGACCGGCTTGCGCCAGAATCCCCGCCTGACGCATGCCACCTCCCAGCATCTTGCGCAGGCGGCGCGCACGGGCGATGAAATCGTGGCTGCCCACCAGCAGCGAACCCACCGGTGCCCCCAACCCCTTGGAGAGACAAATCGAGATACTGTCAAACGGTGCAGCGATCACCTCGACCGGGGTCTCGCTGGCCACGGCGGCGTTAAAGAGCCGGGCGCCATCGAGATGAAGCTTCAAGCCGCGCTCGGCAACGAATGCCCCCATCTCCTGCAGATAGGAGAGCGGCAGCACCTTGCCGTTGTGGGTGTTCTCAAGGCAGATCAGGCGAGTCTGGACGAAGTGGGCATCATCAGGGGCCAGCGCAGCCTTGATATCATCGAATGCCAGCGTGCCATCGCGCTGCATCGGCAAGGGTTGCAGGGCTACGGAGCCCAGCACGGCACTCCCCTGCGCTTCATAGCGATAGATGTGAGCGGCGTTGCCGAGGATGGCCCCCTCACCGCGCTGACAGTGGCTCATCACCGCCAACAGATTGGACATGGTGCCGGACGGCACAAACAGCGCCGCCTGTTTGCCCAGCAATCTGGCCCCATGGGCCTCCAGCGCGTTGACGCCCGGATCTTCACCATAGACATCGTCACCCACTTCGGCGTGGAGCATGGCTTGACGCATGGCGTCAGTAGGCTGGGTGACGGTGTCACTTCGTAAATCGATATAGCGCATGAGATCCCTCCTGAAACAGGAGAGTGACGTTAGCCATGCGCCCCTCGCTTGGCAAGGGGCGCATGAGCAGAATGTGAAGCCAATAGACGTCCGTAGAACCCGCTGGCGGGATTTACCAAAGCAGCGGCTGAGCGTTGAGATCCAGTAGCTGGCCCGATTGAGTCAATGATAACCCCTTGATGAGATTGAGCAGTTTCACCGCCACCTCGGCAGGATCCTGCAATTGATCCGCGGGCAACTCGCTCAGAAAGGGGGTATTCATCGGGGAGTCCATCAAGCCGGGCGCAACGGCTACCACCCCTGCTTGCGGGAAACGCTGCGCCCACTCGAGGGCCAGCGTTTTCACCCCCATGTCGAGGGCCGCCTTGCTCATCCGATAGCTGTAACGCCCCCCCTCCAGATTGGAGGTGATGGAGCCCGCCAGATCAGAGATGGCACAGAGCCACAGCGGATGGTCATTGCCCATCAACCGACTGAAACGGGCAGCCAGCGCCAGTGTTGGCCAGGCATTGGCCAGCAGGCTGTCGCACAGCCACTTGGGGTGCACCTCTTCGACCCGCCGCTCTGGCATAAAGCTGACATCGTGCAACAGGCCGATGGTGTTGATCACCACAGTGGGAAGCGGATCGGTGTCGTAGAGGGTAAACAGGGCGTCGAACGAGATGGCGTCCACCTCTTGCAGCGGGAAGAAGGCCCCCATCTCGATCCCTTTTGGATAGGTGCGCCCGGCAAGCAGGAAGGACTCCCCCCTTGCCATCAGCTCTCTTGCCAGCGCCGAGCCCAGCGCACCACTTCCGAGGATCAAGTAGCTCATCGCCCATTCCATGGAGAGTTATCTTGCTTAGAGCGTATCAGAATAATCAACCGGCCGTGACACGACCAAAGGGTAATATGCCCCTCCTCACGCTTCCCCCAGATGGCGACCAAACTCCCGCGCCAGCGCCAAGTCGAGAAAACCGTCAGCTTTCTTGTGGGTGCGCAAAAACTGGTAATAGGCGAGCAGGGTGACCAGTGCCTCCTCATCGGGCAGCCCCACCCCGGGTTGCTGCTCGCCCAGCAGTAGCTGCGCCGCTGCCAGCGCCTCCCTGTCTACCACTTCCGCCTGACGGTAGAGATAACCGCAGCCGGTTGCCAGCCACTCCAGCGAGCAGTTGGCCCCCATGGCGATCTGGTTGGCCCGCGCCAGACCAGGCTCGGCTCCCTTCAAATATTTGCGGATCAGCGCTTCACTGAGCCCCACCTTGCGGGCAAACGCGCTCACGCTCATCTCCCCGATCAGGCTCTGCAAGCGCTCGGCAAATCCTTCCATCCAACTCTCTCTCCTACTCTGCGATCAGAACCAAAGTTCGAATCATGCCACTGCCCATTATTGCTTTGCCAGCCACATGAGGCCAAGATGCCCGCAGTCATCTATGTTGCACATCGTTTTCGCATCGTGTTTTTCAAGGAGTCAACCATGTCTGTATCCCGTGTCGCCCTGCATCCGCAAGGCCCCACCTTCTCTCGCCTCATCATGGGTTACTGGCGCCTGATGGAGTGGCAGCTCTCTCCGGCCGCTCTGCTCGATCTGATGAAATATCATCTGGATCTGGGGGTCACCACCATCGATCACGCCGATATCTATGGTGGCTACCAGTGCGAAGAGGCCTTTGGTCACGCCCTACGCCTCGAGCCTTCCCTGCGCAGCCGGATGGAGATTGTCACCAAGTGCGGTATCGCCCTCACCGCCAAGCCAGAGCATGCTCTCAACCACTACAACACAGGTAAGGACCATATCATCGCCAGCGCCGAGGCCTCGCTGCGCAAGCTCGGCACCGACCATCTGGACCTGCTGCTGATCCACCGCCCGGATCCCCTGATGAACGCAGATGAAGTGGCCGATGCCTTTATCACCCTGAAACAGGCGGGCAAGATCAAGCACGCCGGGGTATCCAACTTCACCGCCCGTCAGTTCGAGCTACTGCAATCGCGCCTCCCCTTCCCGCTGGTCACCAACCAGCTGGAGATCTCGCCGCTTCATCAGGAAGGGACCCTCGATGGTACCCTGGATCAGTGCCAGCAGCTTGGCATCAAGCCGATGGCCTGGTCATGTCTCGGCGGCGGCCGACTGTTCAGCGATGACGCCTATGCCCCGCTGCGTGCCGAACTGGAGCAGATCCGTCAGGAAGTGGGCGCCCAGACTATCGAGCAGGTGGTCTACGCCTGGGTAATGATGCTGCCAAGCCAGCCGCTGCCCTTGATTGGCTCCGGCAAACGGGAGCGGATTGCTGCCGCCGTGGCCACCGAATCCATCGTCCTCAATCGCCAGCAGTGGTTCCGCATCCGCAAGGCGGCGCTCGGTTACGACGTCCCCTGATAACAGCAAAACGTCCAGAAACAAAAACGGCATGGGGGAAACCCATGCCGTTTTTTTATTGCCGAGGTACCTTAGCGGTGGCGCTGTTGCGGGCGACCACGGGGAGCATCTGTCTTCGGTTTGGCCTGGTTGACGGTGATGGTACGGCCACCGACTTCTGTGCCATGCAGACCAGCGATGGCCTTTTCGGCATCACCATTGACCGGCATTTCAATAAAACCAAACCCCTTTGACTGGCCGGTATCGCGGTCGATGATGATATCAACCTTGTCGACCTGTCCAAACTGGCTGAACAGGGTTTTCAGTTCGTCGGCCGTCATCCGGTACGACAGATTTCCTACGTAAATCTTCATGCCATCCACTCTCGATTCAAGGTGCCTTCTCTATGCAATTCCCAGCATAACGGTAAGGGCACAACCCCTATGCCGGACCTGCCATGGCTTCATGCCGTGGCCTTCTCCACACTGTCGTCAAGTGATTGATCTCTTGGGTTAACAGTGCAGACAAGATCAATTCGAGTCACTGGCAGTATCTGAGCTTTGCCGGGAATTGTCGAGAAAATAGTCGACTCAGGCCGATTGCAGATCTGACAACCGTTGCGCCAGCATCCGGCGACCGTGCCAGGCCCGTTTAAAGCCGAAGCGATAGACAGACGGGCTCACCAGATGGAGCTCCCCCGCCTTGAGATCCAGCAAGGCCATGGCCGCCGCCAGCTCCTCTTCACTCAGTTGCAGATCGAGGCTGAAGTCGAGCCACTGGCCATCGTGACCCACTCGCCGCTCCCGTTCAAGCGCCACCAACTGACTGCGGGGCAGTGCCAGCGCTTCATCCTTGTTGCCATTGAGCAAATAGATATGCTGTTCATCCCACCCCAACTCCGCCAGGCGCCAGGGCTGCCAGCTGCGGGGCAGCGACACCATGATCCCGGTGATGCCACCAAAGACCACGCCTACCCAGTTGAGCAGCGCCATGGCACCCCAGCCATCCCACAAGGAGGCCACCACCACGCCCCAACTCACCAGCAACAGCAGAAAAATGACGCAGCGATAGCGAACCGCTGGCGGCATCAACAGCTGCACCTGCGAACCGGCAAGCAAGGATGTAATACGCATGAAAAGCTCCTGTCATCACGAAATGGCGCCATTGTGAATAGCCATCAGGATGCTGACAAGGGGGTTTTCTTTGTCATCCCCCTATAAAATCAATACCATGGCGTAAATGATTCTCAGTGGAACCCGCTTCTTGACCAGCTCGCAACCCTGTGTGCGCTTTTGTGGCGTCGACAAATTCTATGGCGACTTTCAGGCTCTTCATCACATCGATCTCACCATTGAACGGGGAGAGAAGTGGGTCATCTGTGGCCCGTCAGGCTCGGGAAAATCGACCCTGATCCGCACCATCAACGGGCTGGAGGGGATCGACGACGGCCAGCTGTTCCTGTTTGGCGAGCCGGTAACCCCCGCCTACTTGCGTCGCCTGCAAGGTCGGGTTGGCATGGTGTTTCAGCAGTTCAACCTCTTCCCCCATATGACGGTGCTGGAAAACCTGATGGTGGCGCCGGTGCATACCCTGGGGTTGCGCCCTCAGGAGGCCAAAGCCCGGGCGCTCGGGCTGCTCGAGCGGGTGCGCATTCAGGCACAGGCCGACAAGTACCCCCACCAGCTCTCCGGCGGCCAGCAGCAGCGGGTCGCCATCGCCCGCTCCCTCTGCATGCAACCCGAGCTGATGCTGTTTGACGAGCCCACCTCCGCCCTCGACCCCGAGATGATCCGCGAAGTGCTCGATGTGATCCGCGAGCTGGCTGACGAGGGGATGACCCTGATCTGCGTCACCCACGAGATGGGCTTTGCCCGTCAGGTGGCGGATCGGGTGCTCTTTATGGATGAGGGGAAGATCATCGAGTCGGCCCCGCCCGCCCAGCTGTTCAACGCCCCCCGGCACCCGCGCACCCGGGCCTTTCTCGAACAGGTGCTCAGCTATCATGGCTAGGCTCAATCGCCCCCGCCTGCTTGGCTGGTTGTCAGGCACTGTGATGCTCTCTGCGCTACTGGGCTGGGCGCTCTATAGCGGCGCTCGCCAGATGGGCTATGAGTGGCAGTGGCCGCGGGTGTTGCCCTTTCTCGGCGAATGGGATGAGGGAACCTTTTATGCCGGCCCCCTGCTAAACGGCCTGCTGGTCACTTTGCAGGTGGCGCTGCTCAGCCTGTTGGGCACAATGGCGGTCGGTGTGTGCGTGGTCAGCCTGCGGCTGCTTCCCTCCCGGCTCGGCCCCTGGCTCGCCATCGCCTATCTGGCGCTGGTGCGCACCACGCCCCAGTTGGTGCAGCTCTATATTCTCTATTTCTTGCTGGGCCCCATGCTGGGATTGGCACCTCTTGCCTGCGCCGTGTTGAGCCTCTCCCTCTATCAAGGGGCCTTCACCGCCGAAGTGCTGCGTGCAGGTGTACAGGCCATTCCCAAAGGGCAGTGGGAGGCAGCTCAGTCCCTTGGCTTGTCACGGGCCATCACCCTGCGCAAGGTGATCCTGCCCCAGCTGGTGCGCATCACCTTGCCGCCGCTGACCAACGAGCTGGTCTCCCTTATCAAACATTCGGCGCTGGTGAGTGTGATCGCCATCTTCGATCTGACCAACGAAGGGCGTACTCTGGTTGCCGATACGTTTCTGACCTTTGAGGTGTGGTTTACCGTAGCTGCCCTCTATTTGCTGTTAACCCTGACGCTGTCAGCCTGTTCGCGGGCGCTGGCCCATCACCTGAATCCGGATCAACAAGGACGCTAACCATGAATCTGTCATTCAAGACCACCCTGTCGGGCGCAGCCCTGCTGCTGGCAAGCCTGCTCACTCCGGCACTGGCAGAAACTGCCCCCTCCGACACCCAGGCACAGATCGAGCAGAGCGGTACCCTGCGGGTCGGCATGTCCACCTTCGCCCCCTGGGCGATGCGCGACAAGCAAGGGGCGCTGATCGGTTTTGAGATTGACGTGGCCCGTCGCCTCGCCACAGATAACGGCTGGCAGGTAGAGTTCGTGCCTACCGCCTGGGATGGCATAATCCCCTCCCTGTTGGCGAAAAAATATGACGTCATCATCGGCGGCCTCACCATCACCCCCGAGCGGGAGAAGAGCGTGCGCTTCACCCAGGCCTACTCCCATTCGGGGGTGCAGCTGGCCGCCTCCAGCACCCTGGCCAAAGAGAAGAAAACCGTGGCGGACTTCAACCAGCGCGGGGTGATCCTGGCGGTACGTCGTGGTGCCTCACCGGTACAGGTGGCAAAAGAACACTTCCCCAAGGCCACCCTGCGCCAGTTTGATGACGAGTCACAGGTATTTCAGGAGGTGCTGAACGGCCGCGCCCACGGCGCCCTCTCCTCTTCCCCGAAACCCGAGCAAGAGGCGCTGCGCCATCCGGATGCCCTCTTTATGCCGTTTGCCGAGCCGTTGGCACAAGGCGATGAAGGCTTTGCCCTGCGCAAGGGGGATGATGCCCTGGCTGAGCAGTTCAACGAGTGGATCGCCGCCCGTCAGGCCGATGGCTGGCTCAAGGCGCGCCATGACTACTGGTTCAAGTCGCTGGCGTGGGAAGCGCAGGTCGCCAATCCCTGATGCTGATGGCCCTCAAACAGACCATCCGGCGCATCGTCCGGAAGCCATGTCGGAACATCAACTGGCTGGATGGGGCGATCGCCCTGATCCTGCTGCTGGCTGGCCTCTGGCTGGCCAGCCGCTTGCACATCGGGGTGGCCTATCAGTGGCGCTGGCATGAGGCCTTCGATCTGCTGTTCACCCCAGGCCCTCACGGCGAGTTGCCCTACTTTTTCAGCGGTCTGCTCACCACCTTGCGCATCGCCCTGCTCGGCATGGTGCTGGCGCTGCTGCTCGGCACTGCGCTGGGGGTAGCCGCCTTCAGCCGCCGCCCCTGGCTGGTGATGCCCGCGACCCTGTTTATCCAGCTGATCCGCAATCTGCCGCCGCTGGTCTTTATCTTCATCTTCTACTTCTTTATCGCCAACCAGCTGCTGCCTGCGAGCGGCCTCTCCCGCTGGCTCGGCACCGTATCACTCTCCCCGTGGCAAGAGGCGCTGTTTGGCCCACCTGCCCGCTGGGAGAACCTCATCTCAGGCACCCTCTGCGTTGGCATGATCAGCGCAGCCTTCGTCGCCGAGATCGTCCGTGCCGGGCTGGCCGCCATCCCCCGCGGCCAGTGGGAGGCGGCGCAGAGCCTCGGACTCTCCCCCTGGGTGCGGCTGCGCCATGTGATCCTGCCGCAGGCCATGCTGCTGATGTTGCCCCCCCTCACCGGCCAGCTCATTGCGCTGGTGAAGGATACCGCCATCGTTTCCCTTATCTCGGTGCAGGAGCTCACCTTCGTCGGTACCGAGATGGCCAACTCCAGCGGACTGGTCTACGAGATCTGGCTGCTGGTGGCCGCGGCCTATTTATTTATATGTTTGAGTCTGTTCGTACTGCTGAGCCGACTCGAAGCAAGACAAGGAGCACGCACATGCTGACGTCCCTGTTGCTGGCGACTGTATTGCAAGCGGAAGCCATCGGTGGTTATGCCGCCGGTTGCCTGAAAAACGGCGTATCCCTGCCCCTCGAAGGGCCGGGTTATCAGGTGATCCGCACCAAGCGGCTGCGCTACTACGGCCACCCCGACCTCATCCACTATCTGCAAGCGCTGGCCAACCAGACCCGCATGGCCGGGCTGCCAGATCTCTACATCGCTGATCTGGCGATGGCCCGTGGCGGTCCCTTTGCCTCCGGCCATCGCAGCCACCAGACTGGCCTTGATGCCGATATCTGGTTTCGCATGGCCAACCGCCCCATCAGCAAATGGGAGCAGGATGCCCCCAAGGAGTGGGCGCTGATCGACGAACCCAGCTACAAGATGTTGCCGGGCCGCTTTGGCCCCAAGCAGCTCACCCTGCTGCGGCTGGCGGCCAGCAAGCCCGAGGTGGCCCGCATCTTCGTCAATCCGGTGATCAAATCCACGGTCTGCCAACAGGCAGGCAACGAACCCTGGGTCGCCAAGCTACGCCCCTGGGTGGGTCACTTCAGCCACTTCCACGTGCGGCTGCGCTGCCCGGTAGGCAGCCCCGATTGTGAACCCCAGGCTCCCATTCCGCCCGGCAATGGCTGTGGGGAAGAGCTGGCCTCCTGGCTCAAAGACAAGCCCCAACTGCCCAAGGTCTCCGGCATCAACAAGCGACCCGAACTACCTGCGCGTTGTGGCAACTGACCCCAAGCTGGTATGGTGGTGCACTCTTGGTCGTACACCATCCATGGCGCACTATCGACTCGAAATATCAAAGGAGAACAACAAGATGGCCACATCACTCTGGCGCAGAACCACGCAGAGCCTGTTGACCCTGACCCTGCTGCTCGGCCTGACCGGCTGCGGCATGAACAATATTCCGACCCTGGATGAGCAGGTCAAGGCGAGCTGGGGACAGGTTGAGAACCAGTATCAGCGCCGCGCCGACCTCATTCCCAATCTGGTCGCCACCGTCAAGGGCTACGCCAGCCATGAGCAGGAGACCCTCAAGGCGGTCACCGATGCCCGTGCCCGGGTCGGCAGCGTACAGGTGAGCGATCCTGCCCAGCTCAAGGAGTTTGAAGCGGCGCAGAACCAGCTCTCCAGCGCCCTCTCCCGCCTGATGGTGGTGGTAGAACGCTACCCCGAGCTGAAAGCGGATCAGCAGTTCCTTGCCCTGCAGGCCCAACTGGAAGGAACCGAGAACCGCATCTCGGTGGCTCGCCGCGACTATATCGAGGCGGTGCGCCAGTTCAATACCGAGATCCGCACCTTCCCCGGCGTCATCTGGTCCAAGTTGCTCTACTCGGATCTGGAAGCCAAACCCAGTTTCAGTGCCAAACCCGGTGCCGATGAGGCGCCCAAGGTCAGCTTCCAATGAAGATGATGCTGCGCTGGTTTCTTCCCTGTCTGCTGCTCTGGGCCAGTGCCCTGCAAGCAGCACCGGACTTCCCAGCCCTGAGCGGACGGGTGGTGGATGAAGCCAGTCTGATGTCCCGCAAACAGGCCCATCAACTGACCCAGCAGTTGGCCGCCTTTGAAAAGCGCAGCGGTATCCAGCTGGTGGTGGTCTCAGTCGACAGCCTCGATGGGGAGACTATCGAGGAGTACGGCTACCAGCTCGGTCGCCACTGGGGGATCGGCCAGAAAGGCAAAAACAATGGCGTGCTGTTGCTGATCGCCCAGGATGAGCGCAAGGTGCGGATCGAGGTGGGATATGGGCTGGAAGGCGCCCTGCCCGACGCCATCGCCGCCAACATCATCCATGGCCGCATCCTGCCCGCCTTCAAGCGCGGCGATATGGTGGCCGGGATCATGGCGGGCAGCCAGAGCATCATGAAGGCACTCGCCGGAGAATATCAGCCGGTCGAGCAGCCGAAAAGTGACAACGGCGGCGGCCCCTGGCTGTTTATTCTGGTGGTGATTGCGATGATCGTGCTCCACAACCTGCGCGGCGGTGGTGGCGGTGGGCCAGGAGGACGACGTCGGTCGGCCTACATGGCTGGTGGATTGGGTGCCGGCTCCTTTGGTGGTCGCTCCGGCGGCGGATTCAGCGGTGGCGGCGGCAGTTTTGGCGGCGGCGGAGCCTCCGGTGGCTGGTAACAGGAGTAAAGAGACAAATCATGATTTCTAAACAGTTCTTCCACACGCTTCAGGCAAAGGTGCGCGAAGCGGAGCTAGAGACTGATGCTGAACTGGTCACCGTGCTGGCCCCGGCCAGCGATGGCTATCGCTACATTCCCACCCTCTGGGCGGCGCTGCTGGCGATGCTCACCCCGCTGCTGGTGTTCCAGCTCGGCTTCTGGCTAGGCTGGTACGAAATCCTGCTGGTGCAGTGGTCGGTCTGGCTGCTGCTGAGCCTGCTGTTCCACTGGACCCCCATCAAGATGCGGCTCATCCCGAAGAAGGTTCGCCAGCACCGGGCTGCGCTGATGGCTCGCCTGCAATTTGTCGAGCAGGGGCTGCACCGCACCCGCGACCGGCTTGGGGTGCTGATCTTCGTCTCGGCCGCCGAGCATTATGTAGAAATACTGGTGGATGACGGCATCGCCCAGCATATCGACAACGGCCAGTGGCAGGAGATCATCGACGACTTCGTGGCGCGCGTGCGCAACAAGGAGATCGAACAGGGTTTTCTGGAGTGCGTGGAGCGCGTTAGCGCCATTCTGACCGACGCCTTCCCGGCCACCCGGGATCAAAACGAGCTGCCGGACAGTCTGATCATCCTCGACAAGCCCTGATCCGGTTTAAAAAACCGGCATTCTGCGCAAGGGTTAGGCATTCGGAAAAGATTATGAAAAATAAGGGGAAAAGAGGTTGACCCACACAGCCCTTTCCCCTAAATTACGCCCCGTTCCAGCGCAACAGCGCAGCGAACGAAAATTTGGTGAGGTGTCCGAGTGGCTGAAGGAGCACGCCTGGAAAGTGTGTATACGGCAACGTATCGAGGGTTCGAATCCCTCCCTCACCGCCA
>NZ_CAWLMI010000003.1:0-1291 GCF_963862045.1 Aeromonas sp. 159
AGCCGAGCAGTAGCTTGTTGGCCTTTGTCTGCCTTCGACTGTTTGCACAATCGCAAGTTGACGAAAAAGTTGGTTGCGGGGGCCGGATTTGAACCGACGACCTTCGGGTTATGAGCCCGACGAGCTACCGAGCTGCTCCACCCCGCGTCCGAATTTTTTCTCGAAGTGGCCGAGCAGTAGCCAGTTCGATTTCTCCTTTCCCACCAACCGGTTACACCGACTTGACTGGTCAGGATCTCAGATGGTTGCGGGGGCCAGATTTGAACTGACGACCTTCGGGTTATGAGCCCGACGAGCTACCGGGCTGCTCCACCCCGCGTCTGAGGTCGCCAATAATAGGCGCCAGCGCACAGATTGCAAGTAAATATCTCAAAAAAAGTTTATTCGTAGATTAATCGGACAAATAGTGCGGTCATTAGCAGCATCATGCTGTTTTTTCAGGCAATCGAGTCCTTGCCAGGCATCCGGCACTACACTCAATAAGGTGAACACTCCTCATTTTGGGTAGGTAGAATATGCGCATCTCCGCCGGTCACTGCCGTCAGTTGGGGGCCACACCCGACAGTCACGGCGTCAACTTTGCGATCTGGGCACGCCTCGCCAGCCGGGTCGAACTACTGCTCTTCGCAAGCGCAGACGATGCGACCCCCGAGGTGATCCCCCTCTCCCCGCGCCTAAACCGCACCGCCTACTACTGGCATATCCATGTGGAGGGGATCTCGGTCGGGCAACGTTACGCCTATCGCATTCAGGGCCCGTGGCGCCCATATGGCGGCACCCGCTTCGATGCCGAGAAGGTGTTGCTCGACCCTTACGGCCGCAGCATCGAGCTTGGCGCCAATTACGATCGATGGGCGGCGGCCCGTCCAGGCAGCAATCTGGCTTGTTGCGCCAAGAACAAGGTGGTCGATACTCGCCACTACGACTGGGAAGGAGACAAACTGCCCGCTCACTCCCTCTCCCGCTCGGTGATCTACGAATTGCATCTGGGGGGCTTTACCAAGTCCCCGAGCTCCGGAGTCGATCCGGCGCTGCGTGGCACCTATCTCGGATTGATTGAGAAGATCCCCTACCTGCAATCTCTCGGTGTCACCGCCGTCGAGCTGCTGCCGGTGTTCCAGTTCGATCCTCAGGATGCGCCCAAAGGACTCTCCAACTACTGGGGTTACAGTCCCATGTCCTTTTTCGCCCCGCACGCGCAATACGCCTGTGGCGATGACCCTCTCACCGAGTTTCGCGACATGGTCAAGGCGCTGCACCGCGCCAATATCGAGGTGATCCTGGATGTGGT
>NZ_CAWLMI010000004.1:0-50947 GCF_963862045.1 Aeromonas sp. 159
TGGATCGGGTTGCAGGCGAGCCGCTGGACGTATTGGTCAACGGTACCCTGATCGCTCACGGCGAGGTGGTGGTGGTGAACGACAAGTTCGGTATCCGCCTGACCGACGTCATAAGCCAGATTGAACGGATCAAGAAGCTCAAATGATGCGCCTCCTGTTGTTATTGCTGCCTGTTCCGGCCTTTGCCGAGACAGCGGCATCTGCCAACGTGCCTAGTCTGAGCTCCTGGTTGCTCTCCAGTCTGATGGTGATTGGTCTCATTCTGGTGCTGGGCTTTCTGCTCAAGAAGAGCAAGCTGGCGACCGCCATGGGGGGCGGCCAGATGCGGGTCATCGCCTCGTTGCCGGTGGGTTACAAAGAGAAGCTGCTGGTGGTCAAGGTGGGCGAACAGCAGTTGCTGGTCGGCGTAACACCGCAGCAGGTCAACTTTCTCTACCGGCTGGAGGAGCCGCTGGACGAAAACCAGCCGCAGGCGTTTTCCCAGCAGCTTGGCAAATTGATGGGCAAGCATGAAAAAAGCTAACGGCTTATGGCTGAAAACGGGGCTGTTGGTCAGCCTGCTGATACCACTGTTTTGCTCCTGGCCAGCGCTGGCACAGGACGCCATGTCGGCGGTGACCGTCAAGACCATGGGGGATGGCTCTCAGGAGTACAGCCTGACCCTGCAAGTGCTGGCGCTGATGACCGCGCTCTCCTTCTTGCCGGCCATGGTGATCATGATGACCTCGTTTACCCGCATCATTGTGGTGTTGGGTATCTTGCGCCAGGCGATCGGTCTGCAACAGAGTCCCTCCAACCAGGTGTTGATCGGCATCGCCCTGTTTATGTCGTTCTTCATCATGTCGCCGGTGCTGGATCGCATCAATGATGAGGCGTTGCAGCCCTATCTGGCCGAGACCATTCAGGCAAAGGAGGCGCTGGAGCGGGCCGAGTTGCCCATCCACCAGTTCATGCTAGCCCAGACCCGGATCAAGGATCTCAATACCTTTATGGAGATCGCCAACGTGCAGGTGGAGAAACCGGCCGATGTGCCGCTACGGGTGCTGATCCCTGCGTTTGTCACCAGCGAGCTGAAAACTGCTTTCCAGATAGGCTTTATGCTGTTCTTGCCGTTCCTGGTCATCGATCTGGTGGTCGCCAGTATTCTGATGGCGATGGGGATGATGATGCTCTCGCCGATGATCGTCTCGCTGCCTTTCAAGCTGATGCTGTTTGTGATGGTGGATGGCTGGAACCTCATTCTGGGGTCACTGGCCAACAGTTTCGGACTGGGTGCCGGTTAGCCGGTCGAGCGCAAGGAGCCCGAACATGAGTCCTGAAACCTTTGTCGACGTCTTTCGCGAGGCGCTCTGGTTGGTCAATATCATGGTCAGCGCCGTGATCCTGCCCAGCCTCGCTATCGGGCTGGTGGTAGCCATTTTTCAGGCGGCCACCTCCATCAACGAACAGACCCTGAGCTTTTTGCCCCGTCTTATCGTGACCCTGCTAGCCCTGGGAATTGGTGCTCACTGGGGAATGCAGAGTCTGATGGACTTCTTCATACTGATGGTCAATCAAATCCCCGAGGTGGTGGGATGACCTACACAACCGCTCTGATCATGGAGTGGTTGTCTTCCATCCTCTGGCCGCTGGCGCGGGTGAGCAGTCTGCTGATGGTGATGGCGGTGTTCGGCAGCCGCCTCGCTCCTGCGCGGGTACGGATGGGGCTGGCTTTGGCCATCACCTTTCTGATTGCCCCGCTGCTCCCGAAAATGCCCCCCATTGAACTCTTCTCTGCCGGCAGCTTTCTGGTATTGGGCCAGCAATTGCTGATCGGTATTGCCCTTGGTCTGATGACCCAGTTTCTGATGGAGAGCTTCGTGATGGCCGGTCAGGTCATCGCCATGCAGACCAGTCTGGGTTTTGCCACCCTGGTGGACCCGATGAATGGCCAGTCTGCCCCCGTGGTGGGTCAATTCTATCTGATGCTGGCGACCCTGGTATTTCTGGCGCTGGATGGCCATCTGGTGATGCTGCGGCTGGTGATCCTCAGCTTTGAAACCTTGCCGGTGTCGGACGCTGGACTCACTTTACCGGCCATCCGTACCCTGATCGGTTTTCTCGGAGTGATGTATCAGGCCTCACTGGTGATGGCCCTTTCTGCCATCGTCGCCCTGCTGCTGATCAACTTCGCTTTTGGCGTCATGACCCGGGCGGCGCCGCAGCTCAACATTTTCAGTATCGGTTTTGCGGTCAGTATGATGTCGGGTCTGCTGATCCTCTGGCTCACTATCGGCGGGTTCCTCGGTCACTTCGACATCATGTGGGAGCGGGTGCAGGAGGTTAGCTGCGAGCTGATCAACACCCAGTGCTTCGGGGGCGCTCATGGCTGATACCGACCAGGAACGTACCGAACAACCCACGGGCAAACGACTGCAACAGGCCCGTGAAAAAGGGCAGATTGCACGTTCAAAAGAGCTGGGGACCGCCAGCGTTCTGCTCTCGGCGGTCTTTGGCCTGTTGATGCTCAAGGGCTCGCTGGCGACCGCCATGGTCAAGGTTGTCACCATGGGCTTTACCCTGGATCGGGAGCAGGCCTTCGATCCCAATGCCATGATCGCTATGGTGCCGGCGCTGCTGGGGGAACTGGTGCTTCCGCTGGGACTCTTGTTTGCGCTGGTGGCGATTGCCGCTTTTATCGGCAACACCCTGATGGGGGGGATGAACTTCTCCACCGAAGCCATGATGCCCAAGATGAGCAAGCTGAGCCCGCTCAGCGGCCTCAAGCGAATGTTCGGGGTGCAGTCGCTGATTGAGCTGGTCAAATCCATCGCCAAGGTGGTGTTCATCACCCTGTTTGCCTGGTGGATGTTATCAAGTCAGTTTAATCATCTGCTCAACCTATCCATGGAGGGTTTCCCCGGCGGTATTATCGATGCGCTGGAGTTGTTTCTCTGGATGTTGATCATCCTCTGCTGTGCCCTGCTCCCCATCGTGGCCATCGATGTGCCGTTCCAGCAGTGGAACCACATGCGTCAGCTCAAGATGACCAAGCAGGAGGTGAAGGACGAGTTCAAGGACAGCGAAGGCAAGCCCGAGGTAAAAGGCAAGATCCGTCAGCTGCAGATGCAGATGGCTATGCGCCGGATGATGGGGGATGTGCCCAAGGCCGATGTGGTGATCACCAACCCGACCCACTACTCGGTAGCGCTCAAGTATGATGCGGGAAAACCCGGTGCCGCGCCCAAGGTCGTAGCCAAGGGCACCGATGAAATTGCAATGAAGATCAGGGAGATCGCCAGAGAGTACGAGATCCCCATCATGCCGTCACCGGCTTTGACTCGGGCTATTTACCACTCAACCGAGCTGGGCCACGAGATCCCGGAAGGGCTGTTTGCTGCGGTTGCCCAGGTGCTCGCCTATGTCTTCCAGCTCAAGAAATTCCGTCGTGGTCAGGGGCGCCGTCCCCAGCCACTGGCTAAAGATCTCCCCATTCCGACCGAATATCGCAAATGACAAAGTTCTGACGTAGTCAAAATAAATCCATTGCATTTCAATGTCTTGTATTGTTGGCCTGATGTTTGCTTTAATCTGGCACCAGCAGGTTGAAATTGAGAAGCGCGATGGAATTCAAGGCAGTATTGGGCCAGTTCAAAGAGTACCGAGGAGTTTTGGGCAAAGGCCTTGGTACCCCTCTGCTGGTATTGGCCGCGCTCGGCATGGTGGTGTTACCCATCCCGCCGCTGATGCTGGACGTGCTCTTCTCCTTTAACATTGCCCTCTCCATCGTGGTGCTGCTGGTATCCGTCTATACCCGCCGCCCCCTCGAATTTGCTGCCTTCCCGACCGTACTGCTGCTCGCTACCTTGCTACGGTTGGCGTTGAACGTTGCCTCGACCCGGGTGGTGTTACTGGAAGGTCATAATGGCAGTGCGGCGGCCGGCCATGTGATCGAGGCGTTCGGTAACGTGGTGATCGGCGGCAACTATGCGGTCGGCATCATCGTTTTTACCATCCTGATGATCATCAACTTTGTGGTGATCACCAAGGGTGCCGGGCGGATCGCGGAAGTGAGTGCCCGTTTTACCCTTGATGCGATGCCAGGCAAACAGATGGCCATCGATGCCGATTTGAACGCTGGCCTCATCAATCAGGAAGAGGCGAAGAAGCGTCGCCAGGATGTGACCCAGGAAGCCGACTTCTACGGCTCCATGGATGGTGCCTCCAAATTCGTCAAAGGGGATGCCATTGCGGGCATCATGATCCTCTTTATCAACATCATCGGCGGCTTCATCATCGGGATGATGCAGCACCAGCTGACCTTCAGCGAATCGGCCGAGATCTATACCCTGTTGGCCATCGGTGACGGTCTGGTGGCGCAGATCCCCTCCCTGCTGCTCTCCATCGCCGCCGCCATCATAGTGACCCGTCAGAATACCGATCAGGACATGGGAACTGCGGTGCTGGGTCAGCTGTTTGACAATCCCAAAGCCCTGATCATCTCCGCCGGTATTCTGCTGATGATGGGACTGGTGCCGGGGATGCCCCATTTCGCCTTCCTGAGTCTGGGGGCTCTTGCCGCCGCTGGCGCCTGGTGGTTGCTGCGCCGCGAGAAACTGGCGGCCGCCAAAGCGGCCAAGGGTGAGCTGTTGCCTGCCACAGCCGAGCAGCCTCATGAACAGAAAGAGCTGAGCTGGGACGATGTGATGCCGGTGGACATCATCGGGCTGGAAGTGGGTTATCAGCTGATCCCGCTGGTGGATCGCAATCAGGGTGGCGAACTGCTCAACCGGATCAAAGGGGTGCGCAAGAAACTCTCGCAAGAGCTTGGCTTTCTGGTCCCTGCCGTCCACATTCGCGACAACCTGGATCTGGCGCCAAACCAATACCGCATCACCTTGATGGGGGTCAGTACCGGCGAGGCCAATGTCTACCATGATAAGGAGATGGCCATCAATCCGGGGCAGGTGTTCGGCCAGATCCAGGGGATAGCCACCCGGGATCCCGCCTTCGGACTGGAAGCAGTCTGGGTTGCCAAGGAGATGGTCTCTCAGGCACAGACACTGGGGTATACGGTGGTGGATACCGCGACCGTGGTGGCTACCCATCTGAGCCAGATCCTGACCAACCATGCTGCTCTGCTGCTGGGCCATGACGAGGTACAACAGCTGCTCGACATGATTGGCAAACATCAGAGCAAGCTGGTCGAAGGGTTGGTGCCGGAAGTGATCAGCATGGGTAACCTTGTGAAGGTATTGCAGAATTTGCTCAATGAAGGCGTGCCAATCCGCGATATGCGCACTATCCTGCAGACCCTGGTTGAATACGCGCCGCGCAGTCCGGATCCGGAAGTGCTCACGGCCGCTTGCCGGATTGCCCTGCGTCGCCTGATTGTGCAGGAGATTGCAGGTCCCGATCCCGAGCTGCCGGTGATTACCTTGGCACCGGAATTGGAACGTATATTGCATCAATCCCTGCAGGCAGGTGGCGGTGATGGTGCCGGTATTGAACCGGGTCTGGCTGAGCGGATGCAGCGTTCGCTGGTGGAAGCCACTCAACGACAAGAATTGGAAGGCCAACCTGCCGTGCTTCTGACATCGGGGATCTTGCGCAATACCTTGGCGAAATTTGTCAAGAATGCCATTCCTGGATTGCGCGTTCTGTCTTATCAGGAAGTGCCCGACGACAAGCAGATCCGCATCGTCAGTGCGGTAGGGCAGAACTAGTTAGCGGAGACGACGGGTGAAGATTAAGCGGTTTTTTGCCAAGGATATGCGAACGGCTCTGGCCGAGGTCAAGGAGACTCTCGGGCCTGACGCCGTCATCATGTCCAACAAGAAGGTTACCGGAGGGGTAGAGATAGTCGCCGCAGTCGATTATCAATCCCAGGTTCCGGGGCCCAAAGATGCGCCGGTTCGCCGTCAGCTGAACGATGAGAGCGTCAATATTTCGTCTGCTGCACGGCAGATGATCCGCCCCGAGCCGTCGCCGGCGAAGGAGCAGAACGAACATTATGCCGATACCCTGGCCGCCTTGCTGGCGCGCCAGCAGAAGCTCAAGCCGGGCAATGGGGCGCCAATGGGTAATACCCAATCGGCCGGTCTGGCCGCTGCCAATGCAGCGCCCAGAACATTGGCCGAGCAGGGGCAGTGGGGCGCAGCCCCCGAACCTGCCAAGCCCAAGGCCCGGGTTGCCTCCGGCCAGCGCGCCCCTCAACCTGCCCAGCGGGATCAGGAGATGGAAGGGATGCGCAAGGAGATGGCCAGCATCCGCAAATTGCTGGAGCATCAGATCTCCGGGCTGATGTGGCAAGAGGTGGAGCGCCGCGAGCCGATGCGGGCACTGCTGATCAAGGAGCTCAAGAAGCTGGGCTTTGACGATGCGTTTGCCGATCAACTGGCGGGACTGATCCCCGAAGATATGTCCATCCATCAGGCGATGGCCCAGTTGGCCGAGGTGCTGACGGCTCAGCTCAAGATCAGTGAGGACGAGATCATGCGTCAGGGCGGCGCGGTGGCGCTGCTTGGCCCGACCGGGGTGGGCAAAACCACCACCATCGCCAAGCTGGCGGCCCGTTTCGCCATGAAGTATGGCGCCGAGCAGGTGGCGCTGATCACCACCGACAACTATCGGATTGGTGCCCATGAACAGCTGCAGACCTATGGCCGCATCATGGGGTGTCCGGTGCGGCAGGTGCGTGATGCCGAAGAGCTGGCCAATGCCCTTTATCAGTTTCGCCATCGTCGGCTGGTACTTATCGATACGGCCGGGGTTGGCCAACGGGATATCCGGTTGACCGAGCAGCTCGATACCCTGGTCAAGAATGCCAAGGTGCGGATCCGCAGTTATCTGGTGATGTCGGCAACTTCCCAGCGTCGGGTGATGCAGGAGGCGGTTGACCATTTCCGGCGTATTCCATTAAGCGGCTGCATACTTACCAAATTGGATGAAAGTCTGAATCTGGGCGAAGTGATTAACGTGTGTATCCAGAATTCATTGCCCATCAGCTATATCACTGACGGACAAAGGGTTCCGGAAGATATTCAGGTTGCCAATGCGGCGCAGCTCGTCGGGGCTGCCATGGGCTCGCTGGAGCGAGAAACAGAGGAGCCCTATTTCTGGGGCGCAGGCTTTGGCGAGGCCGAAGATTCGGAGTTTTATGAGTAACATGTATATGGATCAGGCGAGTGGTCTGCGCAAAATGCGTCAAAACAATCGAGTAAAAGTAATCGCCGTTTCCGGTGGTAAAGGTGGCGTGGGCAAGACCAACGTGACCCTGAACGTGGCCGGAGCCATGGCTGCCCAAGGCAAGCGGGTGATGGTGCTGGATGCCGACCTGGGTCTGGCCAACGTCGACGTCATGCTGGGGCTGCGGGTTCATCGCAACCTCTCTCACGTGCTGGCGGGTGAGTGCACCATCGACGACATCATTGTCGAAGGCCCTTACGGCATGATGATCGTGCCTGCGACCTCGGGCACCCAGTCCATGGTCGAGCTTTCTCCGGTGCAGCATGCCGAGCTTATCCGCGCCTTCAGCGAGATGAAGACCCAGGTCGACATCCTGCTGGTGGATACGGCTGCGGGGATCTCCGATATGGTGCTGAGCTTCACCCGAGCAGCTCAGGACATCATGGTGGTGGTTTGCGATGAGCCGACCTCCATCACCGATGCCTACGCACTCATCAAGATCCTCTCCAAGGATCACGGTGTGTTTCGTTTCAAGGTAGTGGCCAATATGGTGCGCAGTCTGCGCGAAGGGCAGGAGCTCTTTGCCAAACTGACCCGGGTCACGGATCGTTTCCTCGACACTTCGCTGGAGCTGGTCGCCTGTGTACCTTATGACACCAACCTGCGTGCCGCCGTGCGTAAGCAGAAGCTGATTGTCGAGGCGTTTCCCAAGTCGCCGGCCGCACTGGCGTTCCGGGCCCTTGCCAACAAGGCGGCGAGCTGGCCGGTTCCCAACCAGCCGGGCGGCCATCTGGAGTTTTTCCTGGAAAATTTGTTGCAGAAACCGGCCACAACACAGGAAGGTTCCCGTGAATAAAGCCCAAGCGTACTTGCGTCATCAGGATTCCTATGTGCTGGTGGAGCGTCATGCTCCCCTGGTCAAGCGAATTGCCCAGCATTTGTTGGCTCGCCTGCCCAGCAGTGTCTTGCTGGATGACCTGATCCAGGCAGGTATGATTGGGCTGCTTGAAGCCTCCCGCAACTTTGACGGTAGCAAGGGGGCCAGCTTCGAGACGTATGCCGGGATCCGCATCCGAGGCGCCATGCTGGATGAGATCCGGCGTGGTGACTGGGTACCCCGCTCTGTGCATCGCAACAGTCGGGCTATTGCAGAAGCGATCGAGAATGTCGAGCAGACGCACGGTCGTGACGCGCGAGATACCGAGGTTGCTGCCGAGATGGGGGTCTCCATCGCTGATTACCATGCGATGCTGCAAGACGTCTCTTGCGGCAAAATTATCGGTATCGAGGATCTGGGGGTCAGCGAGGATGTGATCGGTAACCCCGATGATGCTCCTTCAGGCTCGGGATTCGATGAATTGGCTGCCGAGCGATTTCAGATTCAATTATCCGAGCAAATTGGTCGTCTACCAGAGAGAGAAGCTTTGGTTCTCTCTCTTTACTACGATGAAGAGCTGAATTTGCGTGAAATTGGCGAGGTTTTGAATGTCAGCGAGTCGCGTGTGAGCCAGATCCACAGTCAGGCAATGCACAGATTGCGTGCTCGTTTGAGAGATTGGCATCTATAAGTGTTTGTACTGGCTACACTGAGATGAAACTCTAAGGCATAATCCGCACGACACAACCCGTTTTTAGCATCATGTAAGTGAGCCACTCTGGTGGCTATTTAGGAGGGAATTTTGGACAAGAACATGAAAATCCTCATTGTTGACGATTTTTCAACGATGCGCCGGATTATCAAGAACTTGCTGCGCGACTTGGGATTCAACAATACCCATGAGGCGGATGACGGCAATACAGCGCTGCCGATGCTGAAAAATGGTGATTTTCAGTTTGTAGTTACCGACTGGAACATGCCTGGCATGCAAGGTATTGACCTGCTTAAAGCCATCCGTGTCGATGAGAAGCTCAAGCATCTGCCGGTACTGATGGTAACCGCTGAAGCTAAACGTGAGCAGATCATTGAAGCCGCCCAAGCTGGCGTCAACGGTTACATCGTCAAGCCCTTCACCGCAGCAACGCTCAAAGAAAAACTCGACAAAATTTTCGAACGAATTGGCTAAGGAGCTGCAGGGATGATGGCCAAAACGAGAGCAATGATTTCGCTCGACCAGGCAAGGATGCTTGTTGCTCATCTGGAGCAAGGCGAATTTGAGCTGGCCGATGAACTGCTTGCCGAAGTATGTGCCCCCAACGCAGCCGATCTGTTTGAAAAAGTAGGTCAGCTGACCCGACAACTGCATGATTCACTTCAAGAATTTCGCCTCGATCCCCGTATTCCCGATTTGGCTACTCATGATATTCCCGATGCTCGGGAACGCTTGAGCTACGTTATCGATATGACCGACAAAGCGGCCAATCGCACAATGGATGCGGTGGAAGCCAGTTTGCCGATAGCGGATCGCCTGAATGACAATATCCAGCTGGTGATGCCGAACTGGAATGCCCTGATGTCTCGTGACATGAGCGTGGGGCAGTTCAAATCCTTATGTCACCAACTTGATGATTTTATTAAGGCTTCAGAGTCTGATGCCGATAAATTACGGCAACTGCTGACAGAAATCCTGATGGCGCAAGATTTTCAGGATTTGACAGGTCAGATGATCCGCAAGGTCATCAAGCTTGTTCAGGAAGTTGAAACAAAATTAATAGAAATGCTGACCATGTTTGGTGAGGCTTCTGCTGAGCATTCAACTCGTAGTATTCCTGTCAACGGGATTGAAGCAGAGGGCCCTATCATGAACCCCGAGGCTCGTGCCGATGTGGTCAATGGTCAGGATGATGTGGACGATCTGCTGTCTAGCTTGGGATTCTAATGGAGTGACGCATGGCCTTCGAAGTTGATGAAGACATACTGCAAGACTTTCTGGTCGAAGCATCCGAAATATTGGAACAGTTGTCTGAACAACTGGTCGACTTGGAAAAGCGGCCCGATGACAAGAACCTGTTGAATGCCATCTTTCGCGGTTTCCATACCGTGAAAGGGGGGGCTGGTTTTCTGTCGCTCGGTGAACTGGTTGATGTATGCCACGGTGCGGAAAACGTGTTCGATATCTTGCGTAATGGCAAGCGAACCGTTACTGCGGAGCTGATGGATGTAATCCTGCAAGCGCTGGATGCCATCAATGTCATGTTCGCCCAGGTTCAAAATCGCGAAGCACCCAGCCCTGCGTCAGATGATTTGCTTCATGACCTCCACGAGTTGTGCAAGCCGGAAGGGGAAGAGCAACTGCGCACTGCTACCAGTGCTGCTGCGGCTGTAGAATCTGAACCTGCAGTACCGGTAGTTGTTGAAGAAGTTGCTCCAGAAGTTGCTCCAGAAGTTGTTGAACCCGCAGCCATCAGCAGCGAACCTGCTCCTGTCAATGGCGGCGGCTCGATCGATGAAATTTCTGCAGACGAATTCGAGCGTCTGCTGGACGAGCTCCACGGCGTGGGTGGGGCTCCGACCAAGACGGCTGCAGCAGCCCCGATAGCGGGTGGCTCTGGCGATATCACCGATGATGAGTTTGAGGCCTTGCTGGATCAGCTGCATGGTCAGGGACAGCACATGGGGGCGCCAGAGGTAAATCCTCTGAAGTCGGTGCAAAAAGAGGTGGACGAGCTTATCGATGATGATGAGTTTGAGCGTCTGCTTGATGAATTGCATGGCCGTGGCCAAGGGCCTCAGAGTACTCTGGCACCTGCCGCACCTGCCGCACCTGCTGCGGTGACTCCGCCCAAACCGGCCACTCCTGTAGCCAAACCTGCACCGGCTGCTCCCGCAAAACCTGCCGAAGCAGCCAAAGCACCAGCGCCTGCCGCCAAGGCGGCGCCTGCGCCAGTAGAAAACAGTGCCGTGCAAAGCGATACGACGGTGCGGGTGGATACCAAGACTCTCGATGTCATCATGAACATGGTAGGCGAGTTGGTACTGGTTCGTAATCGGCTGGTGAGCCTGGGTATTGCCAGCAATGATGAAGAGATGTCAAAGGCGGTTGCCAATCTGGATGTGGTAACGGCTGACCTGCAAGGTGCGGTGATGAAAACCCGCATGCAGCCAATCAAGAAGGTATTTGGTCGTTTCCCGCGCGTGGTGCGTGATCTAGCCAGAACCCTCAAGAAAGAGATTGAGCTGGTGATGGTGGGGGAAGAGACAGATCTGGATAAAAACCTGGTGGAGGCGCTCGCCGATCCTCTGGTTCACCTCGTTCGCAACTCCTGCGATCATGGGGTCGAAATGCCGGATGTGAGGGAGAAAGCGGGCAAGCCGCGGCAAGGGACGATCACCCTTAGCGCCTCCCAGCAAGGTGACCATATTCTGCTTTGCATCGAGGATGATGGGGCAGGGATGGATCCTGAGAAACTCAAGTCCATCGCAATCAGTCGCGGTGTTCTGGATGCAGATACTGCCGCTCGCATGAGCGACAACGATGCCTATAACCTGATCTTTGCTCCGGGCTTTTCAACCAAGGCCGAGATCTCCGATATATCTGGCCGTGGTGTCGGAATGGACGTGGTTAAAACCAGCATTGTCAGCCTCAATGGGTCAGTGCACATAGATTCCACTTGGGGGAAAGGTACCCGTCTCGAAATCAAGGTTCCGTTGACGCTAGCCATTCTGCCGACTCTGATGGTTGAAGTGGGTGAGCAGACCTTCGCACTTCCCCTTGGTTGTGTAAACGAGATTTTCCATCTTGATCTGAAAAAGGCCAACATGGTTGATGGCCAGCTCACCATCATTGTGCGCGAGAAGGCGATTCCGCTCTTCTATCTGCACAAATGGTTGATTCGTGGCGCCAACAAGCGTTCACGCCAGGATACCGGACATGTGGTGATCGTGCAGATTGGCACTCAGCAAATCGGGTTTGTGGTAGACAGTCTGATTGGTCAGGAAGAGGTGGTGATCAAGCCACTCGATAACCTGCTGCAAGGTACGCCTGGCATGGCCGGGGCGACGATTACCAGTGATGGCGGAATTGCTCTTATTTTGGATGTGCCGAGTCTGCTCAAAGCATATGCGCGTAGACATTAATAGCTCAGGCCCAAGGAGTTAGAAAAACAACAATGGCAGTCAAGGTATTAGTTGTCGACGATTCGAGCTTCTTTCGCCGTCGGGTGAGCGAGATCATCAATCAGGATCCCATGCTGACGGTGATTGATACGGCCCAGAATGGACGTGAGGCGGTGGACAAGGCTATGTCGCTGCGCCCTGATGTGATCACCATGGACATAGAGATGCCCGTGATGGATGGCATCAGTGCGGTGCGGGAGATCATGGCCAAGTGCCCAACCCCCATTCTGATGTTCTCCTCCCTGACCCATGAAGGGGCCAAGGCTACGCTTGATGCGCTGGACGCCGGTGCACTCGACTTCTTGCCCAAGAAGTTTGAGGACATTGCCAGAGACAAAGATGAAGCGGTCAGACTGTTGCAACAACGGGTGAAGGAGATCTCTCGCAAGCGCTTCCTGATGACATCCACTGCTCGTCCCAAAGCACCTGAACCGGTTGCTCGTGCTCCTCTGGGCAGCATAGCGCCCAGAACTCCTGATCGTCAGCCTGACCTGCAACGCACTGTGCCAAGTGCTTCATTCAAGCGCAGTGGCAAGAGTTATCAGTTGGTGGCGATCGGTACTTCTACCGGCGGACCTGTTGCTTTGCAAAATGTGCTGACCAAGTTGCCGGGGGATTTTCCCCATCCCATCCTGCTTATCCAGCATATGCCAGCCACTTTTACTGCCGCGTTTGCTGCTCGTCTCAACGGGTTATGTCAGATTGGCGTCAAGGAAGCGGAAGATGGCGATGTGCTTAAACCAGGGCATGCCTATCTTGCTCCAGGTGGCAAACAGATGCTGCTGGAAGGTCGTGGTGCAGGGGCCCGCATTCGCATCGTGGATGGCAACGACAAGGTAAATTACAAGCCTTGTGTGGACATCACCTTTGCCTCTGCGGCCAAGACCTATGCCGACAAGGTATTGGCGATTGTGCTGACCGGTATGGGGGCTGATGGCCGTGATGGCGCCAGACTGCTGAAAGAACAGGGATCAACCATCTGGGCTCAGGATGAGGCTTCCTGCGTGGTATATGGGATGCCCCAAGCAGTAGCCAAAGCGGGAATTGCCAGCGAATCACTCCCTCTGGACAAGGTGGCCCAGCGTATTCTGGTTGAGTTGGGGCGCTAATCATGGGCTTGCTCGGTCTGCTCCTGGCATTGGGGGCTATTGCCATTGCCCAACTGTGGCATGGCGGCTCCCTGTTGACGCTGGTGGACGGGCCTGCTTTTCTGATCGTGCTGGGCGGTACTGTCGGTGCCGTCACGTTGCAGACTCCTGCCAAGTACATTCTGCTGGCGTTGCGCCAGCTGTTATGGATTTTTACCCCTCCCCACCAAGATCTCGCGGCGCAGGCCGAACGGTTGCAGTCATGGGCCGTCTTTGCGCGCCAGCAAGGGCTGCTGGCCCTTGAAAATCAGGCCGAGCAGGAGGAAGACAACTTTACTCGCCAAGGGCTTGGCATGATTGTCGATGGGGTCTCCACGGAAGATATTCGCATGTTGCTCGAAGCCGATATCGATATCGAGCAGGAGCGCAATGAACATGCCGCCAGGGTATTTGAAGCTATGGGGGGGTACAGTCCGACTATCGGGATCATCGGTGCCGTGCTGGGGTTGATCCAGGCCATGTTTCATCTCGAAGATCCATCAGCGCTGGGGGCGGGGATCGCAGTGGCATTTGTTGCAACCATCTATGGAGTGGGGTTTGCCAACCTCATCTACCTGCCTATCGCCAACCGGCTACGCGCATTTCACTATCACTATGCACTCTTTCAGGAGATGACCCTAGAAGGGCTGCTGGCTATCGCTCATGGTGAAAACGGCTTGCAGGTTGAACGCCGGCTTAGGGCCTATTTGAAAGGAGAGTAGCCATGCGCAAGCGCTATCGGTTGCACTTGCAGGGGCGCGAGCATCTTGACCGCTGGCTGGTCTCCTATGCCGATTATATGACGCTGATCTTTGCCTTGTTCGTGGTGCTTTACTCTGTTGCGCTGGTGAACAAGGACAAGTATCGCGCGGTGATTGATGGTATGAGCCAGGCGTTCAGTGTCATGCAGTCTGGCGGCAATGGCTTGCTTGAAGGGCAGGGTAATTCCCTGCTGGATAACCCGGTATCTGCCTCTCCATCGTTGCTGGAAAGCCCAGCATCCCCCTCTCCTTCACTTGCTCCCATTTCTGGAGTGCCAGTACTGCAAGATGGCACGACACTTGCGAAACTTGATATGCAGTTGCAACAGAGCATGGGCTCGCTGGTGGATGCCGGTATCGTCAAACTGATGCAAGATGAGAACTGGCTGACGGTTGAACTCAGTTCAGGCTTGTTGTTTGGCAGCGGCAGTGCCTTTTTGGGACCAAACGCTGCACCGGTCATTAATACTCTTTCAAGTATTCTTAAACCGGTCGATAACTATGTAAGGGTTCGGGGTTATACCGATAACCAACAGATAAATAATGAAATTTATCGTTCTAACTGGGCGCTTTCTGCTGCTCGGGCCGAGGCGGTACTCAATGGCTTGATTGCCGATGGGATAGCCCCTCAGCGTCTGGCGTTCGAGGCATATGGCGAGTTTTCCCCCTTTGCTGACAACGGCAGCGAGCAGGGCAGACTGCAGAATCGCAAGGTTGTGGTCGCTATCTCCAAATTTGCCTGGGTGCCGCCGGCACCTGTGGTTGCAACACCGACGGTAGTTGCTGAACCGGTTCCTGCTGTACAGCAGGCGGTGGATGCAGGAGAGATAAAGGTGATCACCTTGCCCGGTGGTGGCATACGCATAACAACAAGGCAGGATTGATACAGTGATTGTTTGGACGGTTGCCAACCAGAAAGGTGGTGTGGGTAAAACCACCACAGTGGTCTCGCTTGCGGGGATCCTGGCCCAGCGTGGCCAGCGGGTGCTGTTGATTGATACCGACCCCCATGCTTCGCTGACTGCATATCTTGATTTTGATTCAGATCGCCTGGATGGAACCCTCTATGAGTTGTTTCAAGCTGTCAAACCGACAGCCGAGCTTGTCAATAAACTGACGCTCAAGACCAAGTTCGAAAATATCAACTTACTGCCAGCATCTATTACCTTGGCGACCCTTGATCGGGTGATGGGCAATCGTGAGGGGATGGGACTGGTACTGAAGCGGGCACTGCTGCGCATTCAGGAGCAATATGATTACGTGCTGATCGATTGCCCGCCAGTACTGGGGGTGATGATGGTCAACGCGCTGGCTGCATGCGATCGTATTCTGGTGCCTGTCCAGACAGAATTTCTGGCCCTCAAGGGGTTGGAGCGGATGATGAAAACATTCGAGATCATGCAGCGTTCCAAGCGTGACAAGTTCCGTTATACCGTGATCCCGACCATGTTCGACAAGCGCACCCGTGCTTCTCTGATGACCTTGAAGTCGATCAAGGATCAATATGGAGATTCAGTGTGGAATGCGGTGATCCCTATTGATACCAAGTTTCGGGATGCCAGCTTGCTGCATATCCCCCCGTCTATCTATTCTCCCGGGAGTCGTGGAACCTATGCATATGAAACGCTGCTCAACCATCTTGATGCCCTTGAGCGGCAACGGGTTCATGAGGTGACGGTATGAGAGATACCATTCAAGTTCGGGCGATGGATGACTATTTCCACTCCCTGCTGCTCGATGAGCCACTGGCGCTGGATGAGGTGGAAGAGGTTCAATCTGCCCCTGTTTTACAGTTGCAACGTCAGCCTCAAAGCGTCCCTGAGGTAGTCGCCGCACCTTACCTTGAAAGCGATCCACGGCTTGCCCAACTTGGTGAGCTATTGGCTCAGGTGGGACAAGTCCAGTTTGAGAATGACGCCTTCACCCAGGAAGCGACTCTCACCGCACCGCTGGAGATTGTGGCGGAGGAGTCACTGTTGCCGGTGGAGCCTGAGTGGCCTGCGGAGGTGCTGCTCCCCGAGGTTGCGGAGCCCCATACTACTATCCTGACCGAAACGGTGCTGGAGGTTGCTCCGGTAGAGGCCAGTGAACCGGTTGCCTGGGAAAATATCGATACCGGTAAAGAGTTTCAGGCCCTTTTCTTTGAAGTCGCGGGCGTGACGTTTGCGGTGCCGTTGACCGAGCTGGGTGGTATTCATCAGCTGGGCGAGATCACCTCCCTGTTTGGCCAGCCTGGCTGGTACAAGGGGATCATGACCTCTCGCGAGCAGAAGATGAATGTGGTCGATACTGCCCAGTGGGTCATGCCGGGTCAGCATCTCGAGATGGATGATTACAAGTATCTGATTATGCTTGGTGAATCGCCGTGGGGATTAGCCTGCCATCATCTCAAAGGGACTGAATTGTTACACCGTGACCAGGTGAAATGGCGCCATCAGGAGGGCAAGCGCCCTTGGTTGGCTGGCATGGTCAAAGAAAAAATGTGTGCCCTGTTACACGTCCGCGAACTGCTCCTGTTGCTGGAGCGTGGGGTTAACATAGAAGGTCGCTGATAACTTCTGCAATCGAGCTGTTTTATTGCTAGTTTTAGCAGTAGACGTTTTCATAAAAGGAATAAAAACATGACAGAAAAGCGCAATATTGCACAGAATCTGGCCGAAGATGAAGTGCTGCAATGGGTAACCTTCCAACTGGAAAACGAAACCTACGGCATCAATGTGATGCAGGTTCAGGAGGTGTTGCGCTACACCGAAATTGCACCGGTGCCGGGTGCGCCTGAGTACGTACTGGGGATCATCAACCTGCGTGGCAATGTGGTGACTGTCATCGATACCCGTTCCCGTTTCGGTCTGCCTTCCGGTGATGTGAGTGAAAACTCCCGGATCGTGATCATCGAGGCCGAGAAGCAGGTGATCGGCATCATGGTCGACAGTGTGGCAGAAGTGGTTTATCTGCGCTCTTCCGAAATCGATGCGGCACCTGCGGTCGGCACTGAAGAGAGCGCCAAGTTTATTCAGGGGGTGAGCAACCGCGATGGGCAACTGCTGATCCTGGTTGACTTGAACAAGCTGCTCTCCGATGAAGAGTGGGAAGATATCGGTTCCCTCTGATAAGTAAGGTGATGTTTTGATAATCGAGATGGTTGCCTTGGGGGTGTCCCTGATTGCCTTGGCGTTTGCCTCTTATATTTGGTTCAAGAGCAAGCGCAGCAAGCAGGAGTCCGAGGCCAGTGTGGCAACCCTGCAAGGTCAGTTGGAAAGCTTGCGCAAGCAGATGATGGAACTCCATACCGGCGCCATTGGCATGGGGCAGCGTCTGCAGTCGGTGGAAGGGGCGATGCAGCAGGTCAATGAGCGCCAGCAAGAGCTGACCATGCAGGATCCCGAACGCAGGCTCTACAGCCGAGCGGCCAAGATGGTCGAACTGGGCGCCGATCTTGATGAAGTCATGAGTGAGTGCGAGTTGCCAAAGGCAGAGGCTGAGCTCTTGATATCGTTGCGAAAAGGTCGCTCTTGATGATTCAGGAAGGCAATTGCCTTCCTGAATTTTATGGCGTTCAGCCGCTTTTCCCCCAGCTGCGTTGAGCGGATGGTTTCTACCGCATTTTCTTTGTGATCCCGGTCGCCAGTCAGTTCAATTGTTGCATCTTTGAAAAGACGTATTCCAATACTGTGTTAAGATGCAGACCGCTTCATTTTCTCTGAAAAAATCCCCATGCTGCTTCAAGTTAACAATCTGAGCTGCGTGCGCGAAGATCGCACTCTGTTTGAACACCTCTCTTTCTCTGTTGCGCCCGGCGATCTGGTGCAAATTGAAGGGCCCAACGGGGTCGGCAAGACAAGCCTGTTGCGGTTGTTGACCGGGCTGTCGCAGCCGTTTGCCGGTGAGGTGTGCTGGAATGGGGAGAATATTCGTCACTGTCGTGATGAGTATCATGCCAATCTGCTCTATCTCGGCCATCAGCCGGGCGTCAAAGCGGCGCTGACCCCTTTTGAAAACCTGAAGTTCTACCAGCAGTTGCATCACCCGCAGCAGACAGAGACTGACTTGTGGCAGATATTGGCCCGGGTAGGGCTGGCCGGGTTTGAAGAGAACCTGACCGGGCAACTCTCTGCCGGTCAGCAACGCCGGGTGGCTCTGGCCAGACTCTGGCTGTCACAGAAACCGGCGCTCTGGATCCTCGATGAGCCCTTTACCGCCATCGACAAGCAAGGGGTCAAGGTGCTCGAGCAGCTCTTTTTGGCCCACGCCGAGCGGGGCGGCATGGTGATCCTCACCACCCATCAGGATCTGACTCTGATGCAGGGACGGCTGAAGACTATCTCGTTGACCCCCTTCGCATCGACATTGCAGGAGTAACGCCATGTTGCGCGCTGTTATGCACCTTATTCACCGTGAACTGCTGATGGCTCTGCGCCAGCGTTCCGATATTCTCAATCCGCTCTGGTTTTTCCTCATCGTCATCACCCTGTTTCCGTTAGGGATTGGCCCGGAGCCCAAGCTGCTGGCCCGTATTGCCCCGGGGATCATCTGGGTGGCGGCGCTATTGGCGGCCATGCTGTCGCTGGAGCGACTGTTTCGCGACGACTTTGCCGATGGCGCGCTGGAGCAGATGATGCTGATGCCGTACCCGCTGGGCTTGCTGGCGCTGGCGAAAGTGGTCGCTCACTGGCTACTGACCGGCTTGCCGCTGCTGCTGATCTCTCCCTTGCTGGCGATTTTGCTGTCGCTGGATATGAACACCTATCTGGCCGTCGTCGCGACGCTGGCACTGGGCACTCCGGTATTGAGCCTGCTCGGCGCGGTCGGGGTCGCGTTGACGGTGGGATTGCGCAAAGGCGGGGTATTGCTCAGTCTGCTGATCCTGCCGCTCTATATTCCGGTACTGATTTTTGCCACCTCAGCCATCGATGCCGCGGGGATGAGCTTGCCCTATGGCGGGCAGCTTGCCATTCTGGCCGCCATGCTGGTGGGGGCTCTGACACTGACACCGCTGGCAGTGTCGGCGGCGTTGCGGGTCAGCCTCAACTGATGGCCGTGAGCTGAGCTGAATTTGGCTCCGAATGGGGTCTTTTTGCAAAAAATAATGTTGCGATGGATCAAGGAGAGTGCCGCTTATTGCTTTCGGGGTATTTGATGCTGCCCCGTGGTCGGTATGGTAGGCCTCGCCAAACGATTAATAACAAAAAGGTTTTGTGAGCTATGTGGAAATGGTTGCACCCTTATGCCAAACCGGAGCGGGCCTATCAGCTGGCAGGCACGCTGTTGCCCTGGTTTGCGGTGATTAGTCTGCTCTCGTTTGTGATCGGTACTGTCTGGGGCCTCGCGTTTGCTCCGGCAGATTACCAGCAGGGAGATTCGTTCCGGATCATCTATATCCACGTGCCTTCCGCCATTCTCTCCATGGGGGCCTACTCCACCATGGCGGTGGCCGCCTTTATCGGCCTGGTGTGGCAACTGCGGATGGCGGATATGACGGTTGCAGCCATTGCGCCGGTCGGCGCCGTATTTACCTTTATTGCCCTCTTTACCGGTGCCGCCTGGGGCAAACCCATGTGGGGAACCTGGTGGGTGTGGGATGCGCGGCTCACCTCTGAGCTGATCCTGCTGTTTCTCTACCTCGGCGTGATTGCCCTCTACAACGCCTTCAGCGACAAGGTGGTCGCTGGCCGTGCGGCCGGCATTCTGGCACTGGTTGGGGTGATCAACCTGCCCATCATTCACTACTCGGTGGAGTGGTGGAACACCCTGCATCAGGGGGCCACCATCACCAAATTTGACAAACCTTCCATTTCACCCGAGATGCTTTGGCCGCTGCTGATCATGATCCTGGCATTTGCCGCATTTCTCGGGGCCCTGACCCTGATGCGTTTTCGCAATGAACTCCTGATGCGGGAGTGGCATCGCCCCTGGGTCAAAGAGATTGCAGAGCAGGAGAAGTAAGCATGCACTTTGCCTCTTTCAGTGATTTTATGGCGATGGGCGGTTACGCCTTTTATGTCTGGCTCTCTTTTGGCCTGACGCTGGTGTGTCTGGTCGGCATCATCATTTCTACCCGCATGAAAACCCGCAGCCTGCTCGGTGAGTTGCGCAGCAAGCAGGCGCGTGAGGCCCGTCGCAAGGCGGCCCAGCAGATGGAGAACACCCTATGAACCCGAGACGCAAAAAACGCCTCACCATCATTCTTGCCATCACCCTGGGTCTGGCTACCGTCAGCGGGTTGGTGCTCTACGCCCTCAGTCAGAATATCGACCTCTTCTACACCCCGAGCGAGCTGGTGGAGGGGAAGGGGCCGGACAAGATCAAGCCGGAAGAGGGGCAGCGCCTGCGCATCGGTGGATTGGTCGTGCCGGGATCGGTACAGCGGGATCCCCAGAGCCTCAAGGTTGCCTTCAAGCTGGTGGATAACGGCGGTCATCTGGTGAAGGTCGAGTTTGACGGCATTCTGCCGGATCTGTTCCGTGAAGGGCAGGGGATTGTTGCCCAGGGCACCCTCAAGGATGCCACGACCGTAGAGGCGTTCGAGGTGCTGGCCAAGCACGATGAGAACTACATGCCGCCGGAAGTGGCCGATGCCACCAACGGTATGCACTTCAAGCCGGAGTATACCGAGGCGCAGTTGAAGGGAGCCAAGCAGTGATCCCTGTGGTGTTTGCCTTTTCCGCTTTGCCTGCCGTGCGTGGTGCGGCTGTTGTCACCGTTCAATTGAAAGGAATGCCTTCATGATCCCGGAATTAGGTCAGTTTGCGCTGATCCTGGCCTTTGCCACCGCCCTGCTGCTGGGGAGCTACCCGCTGCTGGGCGCCAGTTGGGGGCGTCTTGGCATGATGTCGGCGGCCCGTCCGCTCGCCTATGCCCAGTTCTTGCTGCTGCTGCTGTCGTTTCTCTGCCTGACCTGGGCTTTTATCGATAACGACTTCACCGTGCAGTATGTGGCCACTAACTCCAACAGCCTGCTGCCGCTCGCCTATCGCATTTCCGCCGTATGGGGCGCCCACGAAGGCTCCCTGCTGCTGTGGGTACTGACCCTGGGTGGCTGGACTGCGGCGGTGGCCATGTTCAGTCGTCGTCTGCCGCTCGATGCTGTCGCACGGGTACTCGGCGTGCTGGGGCTGATCTCGGTCGGCTTCACTGCCTTCGTGCTGTTCACCTCCGATCCCTTCACCCGCACCTTGCCCTATTTCCCGGTAGATGGTCGTGACCTCAATCCGCTGCTGCAGGATCCGGGTCTTATCTTCCATCCACCGATGCTCTACATGGGTTATGTGGGCTTCTCGGTGGCGTTTGCCTTTGCCATTGCTTCGCTGATGACCGGTCGTCTCGATGCGACCTGGGCCCGCTGGTCGCGCCCCTGGACCATGGCGGCCTGGGTATTCCTGACCCTTGGCATAGTGCTCGGCTCCTGGTGGGCCTATTACGAGCTCGGTTGGGGTGGCTGGTGGTTCTGGGATCCGGTAGAAAACGCCTCGTTTATGCCTTGGCTCGCGGGCACCGCTCTGCTGCACTCGCTTGCGGTGAGCGAGAAGCGCGCCACTTTCAAGGCGTGGACCGTGCTGCTGGCCCTCTCTGCCTTCTCGCTGAGCCTGCTGGGTACCTTCTTGGTGCGCTCCGGCGTGCTGGTCTCGGTGCATGCGTTTGCCTCCGATCCGACCCGCGGTCTGTTTATTCTCGGCTTCCTGCTGGCGGTGATCGGCTCCTCCTTGCTGCTGTTTGCCTTTAAAGGCTCGCAGGTGAAGAGCCACGGCAAACACGAGCTGTGGAGCCGCGAGACCCTGCTGCTTTGCAACAACATCATGCTGGTGGCGGGTCTGCTGACCGTGTTGCTCGGTACCTTGCTGCCGCTGGTGCACAAGGAGCTGGGGCTGGGGAGCATTTCCATCGGTACTCCCTTCTTCAACCACATCTACAGCTGGCTGATCATCCCGTTTGCCCTGCTGCTGGGGATTGGCCCGCTGTTTCGCTGGCGTCGTCAGGAGCTGGGGGAACTCAAAAGCAAGGTGGTTGTGGCACTGGTGCTGAGTCTGGCCGCAGCCTTGCTGTTGCCGCAGCTCTTTGCCGAAACCTTCAAGCCGTGGGCGGCAGTAGGGATTGGTCTGGGGGCCTGGATCATCGTCACCAGCGTGCAGGAGACCTGGGCGCGGGCCACCCACAAGCATAGCTTTGCAGTCGGTGTGCGCAAGCTTGGCAACAGCCACTGGGCCATGATTCTTGGCCATGTGGGGCTGGCAGTCAGCATCATTGGTATCGCCTGCACCCAGAACTACAGCATCGAGAAGGATCTGCGAATGCAGGCGGGTGATCGGGTGCACTTTGCCGATTACGAGTTCGTCTTTGCCGGGATCAAAGAGAAGAACGGCCCCAACTATGATGGCTTCAAGGGCGTGCTGGAAGTGCACCGCAATGGCAAGCAGGTCGCCCTGCTCAAGCCCGAGAAGCGGATGTACAAGGTGAGCCGGATGCCGATGACCGAAGCGGCCATCGATGCCGGTATCACCCGCGATCTCTATGCGGCGCTGGGGGAACAGCTCGACAACGGTGCCTGGGCGGTGCGGATCTACTACAAGCCGTTCGTGCGCTGGATCTGGTTCGGCGGCGTCTTTATGGCCATTGGTGGCGTGCTGGCGATGCTCGACAAGCGTTACCGTTTCGGCCGTCGTGAGGAGGAGGCCAAGGTATGAACAAAAAGACCTGGTTGTTTTTAATCCCCTTTATTTTGTTTTTATTAATGCTTGGGTTTCTTCTTAAGGGACTTGGCTCCGATCCCACCAAGCTTGAGTCAGTGATGGTGGGCAAAGAGGTGCCGGTGTTCACTCTGCAGGACATTTACGATCTGAACAAACAGCACGATCGCAGTATCCTGACCGGTCGCCCCATGTTGCTCAACGTCTGGGCTACCTGGTGCCCGACCTGCTATGGCGAGCACACCTACCTCAAACAGCTTGCAGGGCAGGGTATTCCCATCATCGGCATGAACTACAAGGATGAGCGTGACAAGGCTATCAAATGGCTGGCGGAGCTGGGCAACCCCTATCAGGTCAACCTCTATGATCCGGACGGCATGCTGGGGCTGGATCTCGGAGTATATGGCGCGCCGGAGACCTTCTTTATCGACAGCAAGGGGATCATCCGGTATCGCCACGTGGGGGATATCAACCCCGAGAACTGGGCGTCGACCCTCAAACCCATCTTTGATGCCATGAAGTGAGGGGAGTCCTGATGAGAGTATTTATTGCCTCCCTGCTGCTGTTGCTGGGATGGGTGGTGCAAGCGCCGGCCATGGCCGCTATCGATGTCTACACCTTCGACAACGACAATCAGGAGCAGGTCTTTCGCGAACTGACCAAGGAGCTGCGTTGCCCCAAGTGTCAGAACCAGGATATCGCCGACTCCAATGCGGGGCTGGCCAAGGACTTGCGCGACAAGACCTACCAGATGGTGCGCGAGGGCAAGGATAAAGAGGAGATCGTGGATTACATGGTGGCCCGCTACGGCAACTTTATCCTCTATAACCCGCCCTTGATGGCTTCCACCCTGATCCTCTGGCTAGGCCCGCTGCTGGTGATCCTGATCGGTGGCGCCGTGGTCGTGATGCGCAGCCGCCGGTCCCCTGCGGTGAAAAAACAACTGGATAACGCCCTGAGCGAGGAGGAGCAGCGCCGACTGGCCGAGCTGCTCAAAGAGGAAGAGAAACAATGACCGCTTTTTGGATAGTGATTGCGGGCTTGCTGGTGCTGGTGAGTCTGGCGCTCGTCGTCCCGCTGTGGCGTGGTGAAGGCAAACAGAGCATCAGTCGCTCGGCGCTCAACAAACAGCTCTATCGCCAGCGGCTGCTGGAAATTGGCGAAGAGCGCGAGCAGGGTGTCCTGGCTGAGGAGTCTGACTCGCTGGTCGAGCTGCAACGAAGCCTCTTGGATGATATTCCCGATGTGGAGCAGACTGCCCGCAGTGGCAAGAGTCTGATCTGGATCCCGGGTGTGCTGGTGCTGTTGGTGGTGAGTCTGGGGCTCTACTACAAGTTGGGCTCCTGGCAAGAGGTGAGTCGCTGGCAAGATGCCAGCAGCCGTCTTGGCGAGCTGAGCAACCGCATTCTGGTGGAACGCGATGCCCAGGTGACCGAGCAGGATCTGCTGGATTTCACGCTGGCACTGCGTACCCGCCTCAAGGATGAACCGAACGACTACCGCGGTTGGCTGCTGCTGGGACGTTTGGCGCTGGATGGCAATGATCCTGAAATGGCCAGCGAGGCGCTGGAGCGGGCCTACACGCTTGCCCCCCAGAAATCGCTGGTGGCGGTGCCCTATGCGCAGGCGCTGATGATGACGGGGGATGAGGCGCAAGCGGATGCCCTGTTGCAGGCTGCTATCGCGCAGGATCCGGACAATATTGAAGCGCGTTCCGTCTATGCCTTTATGGCGCTGCAAAAAGAGGACTTCCAGACCGCGCTGGCTCGCTGGCAGGCGATGTTGCCACTGATGGAGAAAGGCACTCCCCGTTACGTGATGGTCGAGCGCTCCATGGAGTACGCCCGCGCGCAGCTCAAGCAGCGCGGCATCGAGGTGACGAATTCAGGCGCAGCCAAAGCGGGCGCAGTTGAGGGACAACCGCTGGCGGTGAAGGAGGGGGAATTCCCCATCCACGTCACGTTGGCGGCGGGCATTCAGATGCCGGAAGATGCCCATCTCTTCGTCTTTGCCGTGGTGCCCAACGGGCCGCCCATGCCTATCGCCGTGAAGCGTATCGCAGGGCCAACCTTGCCTGTTACCCTGTCACTCGGGGATGGCGATGCCATGATGGAAGGTAGCAAACTGGCGGCCTATCCGGAGCTGCAGTTCAAGGCACGTCTCTCGCGCGGTGGCAATGTGATGAACAAGGAAGGAGCCTTCGAAGGGGTATCCGTGCCGGTCAAGACGGCCGAGATCCCTGCTGCTCCGATTGACATCCGCATCGATCACGCCCTCTAATATGCCTTTGGATAACCCGGCCCCTGGATAGGGGCCGGGTTATCTATACTTCTGATAAATCAAAATAAAACGTCAGGACAATCATATGTATCTTCGTTCAGGGGCCATACTGGCAGCCCTCTTGCTGGCTGGCTGTGCCGGTGGCCCACCCAAGCCTGGCCCAGAGAGTCTGGATCTCAATCCCGGCATGAATAATCCGGGTGCCACCAGTACGGCGGCCGATCCGCGTGATCCCTTCCAGGGGGCCAACCGGGCCATGTGGGCGGTCAACTATGATGTGCTGGAGCCCTATGTGGCACGTCCTGTGGTACATGCCTATGCCCGCTACATTCCGGTAGGGGTGAAGGATGGCATTGCCAACTTTGTTGCCAACTTTGATGAGCCAAGCAGCATGGTGAACCATCTGATCACCGGTGATTTGAAGGGGGCGGGCACCAACCTGGGGCGCTTTACCCTCAACACCACGGTCGGTCTGCTGGGTATCTTCGATGTGGCCAAACATGCCGGCCTCGAGCGTAACAAGCTGGAAATGGATACAGTGCTGGGCAGGGCCGATATCGGTAATGGTGCCTACATCATGGTGCCTGTCTACGGCCCGACTACCACCCGGGAGCTGGTTGGCGATGCGATTGACAGCTTCTACTTCCCCTATGCCCTGTTAACCTTCCCGATGAAGGTTGCACACTGGGCACTGGATGGCTTGGGCACACGTGCCAAGCTGATCGATCAGGAGCGGATCATCGACAACTCCCTCGATCCTTATGCGCTGACCAAGGACTTCTACCTGCAATATAATCAGGGCAAGGTGACGGGCAAGCAGACCGAGCTGAAAGCGTCTCAGCAAGAGCAGGCCGACGATGCCAATCTGGATGAATATATGGACGAGTTGGACCAGTAAACGGGCTATCTCGATATGTAAAAGGCGCCTGCGGGCGCCTTATTCATTTACGCAGCCATATCGAGATAAAAAAACGCCCCGCAGTGCGGGGCGTTTTGGCAAGCGAGGCTGTTTAGGCTGCCAGATTCTTGGCCACGAATTCCCAGTTAACCAGAGCCCAGAAGGTTTCCATGTACTTCGGACGCAGGTTGCGGAAGTCGATGTAGTAGGCGTGCTCCCACAGGTCAACGGTCAGCAGCGGGGTGGTACCGGCTTCAGTCAGCGGGCAGCCAGCGTTGGAGGTGTTGACGATAGCCAGAGAGCCGTCAGCTTTCTTCACCAGCCAAGTCCAGCTGGAACCGAAGTTGCCGATGGCTGATTTGGTGAAGGCATCTTTGAACTCGGCGAAGGAGCCGAATGCCTTGTTGATGGCCTCAGCCAGGGCGCCAGTCGGCTCGCCACCGCCATTCGGAGAGAGGCAGTGCCAGTAGAAGGTGTGGTTCCAGATCTGGGCGGCGTTGTTGAAGATGCCGCCGTTGGAGGTCTTGATGATCTCTTCCAGAGACTTGCCTTCAAACTCGGTACCCGGCACCAGATTGTTCAGGTTGACCACGTAGGTGTTGTGGTGCTTGCCGTGGTGATATTCCAGAGTTTCCTGGGAGATGTGCGGTTCCAGAGCGTTGATTGCATAGGGCAGAGCGGGAAGTTCGAATGCCATTTTCTACTCTCCATTGGCTGGACCGTGCGAAGGCGACGGTTGCAAGACATTGCGTACTCTTTTCTATATTTGAAAAGAGTTGTTTTTAAAATGATGGGGCTGGGTAGCCCAAAGCCAAGGGATTGTAGCAGTATCAAAGATGGCCTAACAACTCTTGATTGGCGCCATGATCGCGATCAATCCTGTGTGGGTTCTTTGCACAATTCGAGCCGGGTCACCCCTTTGTCAGTTTGTGCTCGGGCAAGATTGCAGTAGAATGGCCGCCGAAATCGCTCTAGTGAGGCACCTATGGAAACTATTGAAAAGATTAAGCAGCAGCTGGCTGACAACCCCATCATCATCTACATGAAGGGCTCCCCCAAGCTACCCAGCTGTGGCTTCTCTGCCCAGGCCTCCCAGGCTCTGATGTCCTGCGGCGAGCCGTTTGCCTACGTTGATATCCTGCAAAATCCGGATATCCGCGCCGAATTGCCAAAATTCGCCAACTGGCCGACCTTCCCCCAACTGTGGGTTGAGGGTGAGCTGATCGGTGGCTGTGACATCATGATCGAGATGTTCCAGGCTGGCGAGTTGCAGGCTCTGATCAAAGAGACTGCTGCCAAGTACAAGAAAGATGATGCTGCAGCCGAGTAATCGGTTCTGTGTTGTCGAGAGGGAGCCTTATAGGCTCCCTTTTTTATTGTCCCGGTTCTGGCAGGAAAGCAACTGATTGCCGGTTGCAAAAAGCAACGCAATTGCCCTGAAAAATCTAATCTTTACGGCTTTGTTTTGGAGTTGTTAATTATATTGCTTGCCAATATCTGATTACTTTTTTTAATCCATTTGGATTCAAGTGTTGCTGCCATCACATTTTTTGATAATTTCACCGTAACGCAGTCTCTTTGTAGATTTTTTTGTGTTTATGCTCACATTAATTGCAAGTGATAGAACCTAGTATCGCTTCGCCCTGTGAAATAAAACCCTACAAATTAATAAATAAAAAGAGATTTGCGATGAAGATGTATAGCAATCTGCCCATTGGTCTTCATGATATTACTGAAGCCAAAAAAAGACTGACCAATCATATATACAAGACCGCGCAACTACCCTCTAACTACATCAGCGAACGTTGCCATGGCGAGGTTTATCTCAAGCTTGAAAACATGCAACGTACAGGCTCTTTTAAAATTCGTGGTGCCTTCAACAAACTCAGTTCATTAAGTCTGGAAGACCGACAAAAAGGTGTTGTCGCCTGCTCGGCGGGCAATCATGCCCAAGGTGTATCACTCTCCAGTGCTATGCTGGGAATTGATGCCAAGGTGGTCATGCCTTGCTGTGCCCCCAAATCAAAAATTGCTGCAACCAGTGACTATTCAGCCAAAGTGATCCTCCATGGAAATAGCTTCAATGACACCATTGCCAAAGTCAGCGAAATCGTGGAGATGGAAGACCGCGTATTTATCCCCCCCTTCGACGATGCAAAAGTGATTGCAGGCCAGGGCACCATTGGCCTGGAAATTATCGAAGATTTGTATGATGTCGATAACATCATAGTGCCGATCGGTGGCGGTGGTTTGATTGCCGGTGTTGCCATGGCTATCAAATCTATTAATCCGACCATCAAGGTGATTGGTGTACAATCCGAGAATGTGCACGGTATGGCGGCCTCTTTCTATGCCGGTACCATGACCAATCACAGAACCAGCAGCACGCTGGCCGATGGCTGTGATGTGGCAAGACCCGGTTCACTGACCTTCGAAATCGTCAAACAATTGGTGGATGATATTGTACTGGTCACCGAGGATGATATTCGTCATAGCATGGTTGACCTTATTCAGCGCAACAAGGTGATTACCGAAGGGGCGGGAGCTCTGGCGTCGGCAGCGCTGCTCAGTGGCAAGCTGAAACATTATGTCGAAGGTAAAAAGACCGTCAGCATTATATCGGGGGGCAATATTGATCTGACCCGGATCGCCGAAATTATCGAACAGAACAATATTCGTCAAATTATCCTGTAAGGAATGCAGTCATGATATTAGACAGTGTTGTCACCGGCAGTAAAGAGAATACGCGTGCATGGCGTAAATCGGATACCACATGGGGATTAGGTCTGTTCGGTACTGCTATCGGGGCGGGGGTCTTGTTCTTTCCAATCCGGGCCGGATATGGTGGCCTGATCCCAATATTAATCATGTTGGTGCTGGCTTACCCCATTGCATTTTATTGCCACAGGGCGTTGGCCAGATTATGTCTTTCTGGCAGTAATCCATCGGCAAATATTACCGAGACCGTTGAAGAACATTTTGGCAAGATGGGTGGAGTGGTAATTACCTTCCTCTATTTCTTTGCCATCTGCCCACTGCTGTGGATATATGGTGTGACGATCACCAATACCTTTATGGCATTTTGGGAGCATCAACTACAGTTGGTTCCGCTTAATCGAGGTGTGGTTGCACTGGCATTGTTGATGTTGATGGCATTCGTGATCTACTTCGGTAAAGATCTGATGGTCAAGGTGATGAGCTATCTGGTCTTTCCCTTTATTGCCAGTCTGATCGTTATCTCTCTCTCCCTCGTCCCGTACTGGAACAGTGCCGTCTTTGATCAGGTCAATCTGAGCGAGATATCGATGTTTGGTCACGATGGTATTCTGGTTACCGTCTGGCTGGGGATCTCCATCATGGTCTTTTCCTTCAACTTCTCGCCGATTGTCTCCTCTTTCATTGTCTCCAAACGGGAAGAGTATGAGCAGGAGTTCGGGCGTGATTTTACCGAGAAGCGCTGCTCGAAGATTATCTCCGGTGCCAGCATGCTGATGGTGGCCGTGGTGATGTTCTTTGCCTTCAGCTGCCTCTTTACCCTGTCGCCGCAAAATATGGCGGAAGCCAAAGCCCAGAACATTCCGGTGCTCTCCTATCTGGCCAACCACTTCTCCTCAATGACGGGCAGCAAGTCTGCGTTTGCCACCACTTTGGAGTATGCGGCGTCCATCATTGCGCTGGTTGCCATCTTCAAATCCTTCTTTGGCCACTATCTGGGGACGCTGGAAGGGTTGAACGGCCTTATCCTCCGCTTTGGCTACCAGGGTGACAAGAGCAAGGTTTCCAGTAAAAAACTCAACATGGTCAGTATGTTGTTCATCATGGGTTCGACCTGGCTGGTCGCTTATGTGAACCCCAACATCCTCGACCTGATTGAGGCAATGGGGGCGCCAATCATCGCTTCCCTGCTCTGTCTGCTGCCGATGTATGCGGTGAGCAAGACACCGGCACTTGCAAAATATAAAGGTCAGGCCAGCAACCTGTTTGTCACTATCATCGGTGTGCTGACCATCCTGAATATAGTTTCCAAGCTGTTCTGAAAACCTTTTCTGCAAGTCATCAGCCATTCAGGCCCCCCTGGCGGGGTCTGGATGGTGCAGTCAGACATGAGCAATAACCGGTTCTTCGTTGGCCCAATTGTGTGGGCCCTGGGTAAGGCTTGCCGTTTTTTGACTTTCTGTTTATGGCGAAATGCCCTGACTGCAGTGACTCGACACTATTAATCTCGAGGCGATGTAATGAAGTTTGATTCGTTGGTTCTGGTTATCAATTGCGGCTCTTCGTCGGTCAAATTCTCGGTACTGGACAGTAAAACCTGCGAGGTGGTGATATCCGGTATAGCGGATGGTATTGAGACAGCCCATCCCCAATTGCAAGTGGGTAAAGAGCCCGCAATGTCATTACCTGAAAATAACCACACCTGTGCATTAGCTGCCATCGCGGCGGAATTGAAAAAACGGGATCTGCTGGGTGCCATTGCACTGGTGGGTCATCGTATTGCTCATGGTGGTAGTGAATTTAGCGAAGCCGTGATCATTGATGAACATGTATTGGCCAAAATAAAGCAGGTGTCACCCTTGGCACCCCTGCATAATCACGCCAATCTGAGCGGTGTGATGGCCGCTCGCCAGCTATTTCCCGACCAACCCCAAATTGCGGTATTTGATACCGGCTTTCACCAGACCCTGAAGCCGGAAGCCTATATCTATGGGCTGCCTTACCAATATCTGCAGGATTACGGCGTGCGCCGCTATGGCTTCCATGGCACCTCCCATCGCTATGTGGCCGAGCAGGCCTGCGTATTCATGGGGCTGGATGAACAGCATGCCGGTCTGGTCATCGCCCATCTGGGCAATGGCGCCTCTATTTGTGCGGTACAGGATGGCAAGAGCGTCGATACCTCGATGGGGATGACGCCGCTGGAGGGGCTGATCATGGGCAGCCGCAGCGGCGATATCGATTTTGGCGCGCTGGCCTATATCGCCAGCAAGACGGGGCAATCCATCGAGGATATCGAGCGGGTATTGAACAAGCAGTCCGGCCTGCTGGGTATTTCGGGGCTCTCCTCTGATATGCGGGTATTGGAAGCTGCCTATCACGAAGGACATCCCGGGGCGAAATTGGCCATTCACGCTTTTGTCCATCGTATTGCCCGCCATATCGGCGGCCATGCCACCTCATTGCACCGGCTGGATGCCGTTATTTTCACCGGCGGGATCGGCGAGAACTCGGCCTTTATCAGAAAACTGGTATGCGAACGACTTCAGGTATTTGGCGTAGCGATCAGCGAGCCGTTTAACCAGCGTCCCAATAGCGAGGGCTGCCGGGTAATTTCGGCGGCAGAGTCCATGGTGCTGGCGGCGGTTATTCCCACCAATGAAGAGAAAATGATCGCGCTGGATGCCATTCGTCTGGGGCAGCTGGTTCGTCAGGCCGAGTGCGTCTGACATCTTCCACTCTTGTGTCATGAGTAGTGAATGAGGTTTATTTGATGAAAGTTGATATGCAATTGGGTCAGGATAAATTCCGTCAGGCATGGCAAGGGTTTGCCGGTGAAAACTGGAAGCACGAGATCAACGTCCGTGATTTTATCCAGCAGAACTACACCCCCTATGAAGGTGACGAACAGTTTTTAGCGGATGCCACAGAAGCGACCACCACTTTGTGGAACAAGGTGATGGAGGGGATCCGTATCGAGAATGCCACCCACGCACCGGTCGATTTTGATGCGAATATTGCCACGACCATTACTGCCCACGGGCCTGGTTATATCGAACAGGGGCTGGAAAAGATTGTTGGCCTGCAAACCGACAAGCCCCTTAAAAGAGCGCTGCACCCGTTTGGCGGCGTAAATATGATCCGCAGCTCTTTTGAAGCATATGGCCGGGAGATGGATCCCGAATTTGAATATACCTTCAGCGAATTGCGCAAAACCCATAACCAGGGCGTGTTCGACGTCTACTCTCCCGAGATGTTGCGCTGCCGAAAATCGGGAATTTTGACCGGTTTGCCGGATGGTTACGGCCGTGGTCGCATTATCGGAGATTATCGTCGGGTCGCGCTCTATGGCATAGATTATCTAATCCATGAGCGGGAGCTGCAGTTTGCCGATCTGCAACCGGCCCTCGAGCGTGGCGAGAATCTGGAGCAGGTGATCCGTCAGCGCGAGGAGCTGGCCGAGCACAAGCGGGCACTGGTGCAGATCAAGCAGATGGCGGCCAGCTATGGCTTTGACATCTCCGGGCCGGCGCGCACGGCGCAGCAGGCGGTGCAGTGGCTCTACTTTGCCTATCTGGCGGCGGTGAAGTCGCAAAATGGCGGGGCCATGTCCCTCGGTCGTACCGCCACCTTCCTCGATATCTATATCGAGCGGGATCTGAAAGCGGGGCTTATCAGCGAACAGGATGCCCAGGAGCTGGTCGATCACTTCATCATGAAGATCCGCATGGTGCGCTTCCTGCGTACCCCCGAGTTTGACTCCCTCTTCTCCGGCGATCCCATCTGGGCGACCGAGGTGATTGGTGGCATGGGGCTGGATGGTCGCACCCTGGTGACCAGGAACTCCTTCCGCTACCTCCACACCCTCAAGACCATGGGGCCAGCGCCTGAGCCCAACCTCACCATCCTATGGGCGGAAGGGCTGCCGCGGGCCTTCAAGATCTATGCTGCCCGCGTCTCCATCGATACCTCATCCCTGCAATATGAGAACGATGATCTGATGCGCACCGACTTCGAGAGCGATGATTACGCCATCGCTTGCTGCGTGAGCCCCATGGTGATCGGCAAGCAGATGCAGTTCTTCGGTGCCCGCGCCAACCTGGCCAAGACCCTGCTCTATTGCATCAACGGTGGCGTGGACGAGAAGCTGAAGATCCAGGTTGGCCCGAAAGTGGCGCCCATCATGGACGAGGTGCTGGATTACGAGACCGTCATGGCCAGCCTCGACAGCTTTATGGATTGGCTGGCGGTGCAGTACATCAGTGCGCTCAATCTTATTCACTACATGCACGACAAGTACAGCTATGAGGCTTCCCTGATGGCGCTGCACGATCGCGACGTCTATCGCACCATGGCCTGCGGCATTGCCGGTCTGTCGGTGGCGGTCGATTCGCTGGCGGCCATCAAGTACGCTCGGGTCAAGCCGGTGCGCGATGCGGACGGGCTGGCGGTCGATTTCGTGATTGAGGGGGAGTATCCCCAGTACGGCAACAACGACGAGCGGGCCGACTCCATCGCCTGCGATCTGGTCGAGCGCTTCATGAAGAAGATCCAGGGGCTGCCGACCTACCGCAATGCGGTGCCGACCCAGTCGATCCTGACCATCACCTCCAACGTGGTGTATGGCCAGAAGACCGGCAACACCCCAGATGGCCGCCGCGCCGGTGCCCCGTTTGCCCCGGGGGCCAACCCGATGCACGGTCGGGATCGCAAGGGGGCGGTTGCTTCACTCGCCTCGGTGGCCAAGCTGCCGTTCAAATACGCCAAGGACGGGATCTCCTACACCTTCTCCATCGTGCCGGGGGCGCTCGGCAAGGAGCCGGCCAATCGCGAGAGCAATCTGGTGGGGCTGATGGATGGCTACTTCCATCATGAGCGGGATGTGGAAGGGGGTCAGCACCTCAACGTCAATGTGATGAATCGCGAGATGCTGCTGGATGCCATCGACAATCCGGACAAGTACCCCAGCCTGACCATCCGGGTCTCCGGTTATGCGGTGCGCTTCAACGCCCTGACCCGCGAGCAGCAGCAGGACGTCATCTCCAGAACCTTCACCAACATGATGTAACTCTCATGCCCGGGGTGAGCAGGCTTGCTCCGGGCCTACTTTTTGTTTGTCAGCACGAGGAAGTAACAGATGCGACAGGTTATCACTACCAAGGCGGCGCCGAGCGCCATCGGCCCCTATGTGCAGGCCACCCGGATTGGCAACATCCTCTACACCTCCGGTCAGATCCCGCTGGACCCGGTGAGCGGCGATATTGCGGAGGGTATCGAAGCGCAGACCCTGCGTTCCTTGCAAAACGTTCGGGCGATTGTCGAGGCGGCAGGTGGCGAGGTGCGCAACATCTTCAAGACTACGGTGTTTGTCTCAGATCTGAACGACTTTGCTGCGGTGAATCAGGTCTACAACGACTTCTTCACCGAGCACGATGCCATGTATCCGGCGCGCTCTTGCGTGGAAGTGGCCCGCTTGCCGAAGGATGTGAAGATCGAGATAGAGGCGATTGCTGCGCTGTAACCCCATCGGGAGTGTGTCAGCAAGCCAAAACAGAGCGGCTGCCAATGGCAGCCGCTTTTGTCTATATGGTCATCGGGCAGATCAGGCGATCCGTTCGATACGAGCCATGTAGAAGCCGTCGAAGCCGGTCTCGGACGGGCTTACGGTGTGATCGTCACGCAGACGGAAGTTCTCGTTGGCGGCGAGGAACTTGTCCACCTGCTGGCGGTTCTCCTCGGGCAGGATGGAGCAGGTTGCATAGACCAGCAGACCACCCACCTTCACCATCTGGCTGTAACGCTGCAGGATCTCTTCTTGCAGCGCGACCAGCACCGGCAGACGCTCGGCGGTATCACGCCACTTGGCATCCGGATTACGCTTGAGTACGCCCAGACCGGAGCAGGGCACGTCCAGCAGTACACGGTCGGCGCTCTCTTTGAGGCGCTTGACGGTCTTGCTGCTGGTGATGACCCGGGTCTCCACGTTGTGGGCACCGGCGCGACGAGCGCGTTGCTTGAGGTTCTCCAGCTTCCACTCTTCCACATCCATTGCCAGCAGACGGCCTTTGCCCTGCATCATGGCGGCGATATGCAGGGTCTTGCCACCGGCACCGGCGCAGGCGTCGATAACGCGCATGCCTGGGGCAACTTCCAGCGCAGCAGCAACCAGCTGGGAGCCTGCGTCCTGCTGTTCGAAGCAACCATCGGCAAAGGCCTTGGTGCGGAACAGGGCAGCGTCGGAGGTGACCTGCAGGGCAGTCTCCACACCTTCAACCGGAATGGTGGTGACCTGCTCTTTGGCCAGCATGGCTTGCAGTTCATCACGGGTGCACTTGAGGGTGTTGACCCGCAGGTAGCGCTTGGGCATCCAGGCCAGGGCGGCACGCTCGGCAGGCCAGACTTCACCCAGCTGCTCGCTACCCAGTTTCTCCAGCCAGCTCGGGCAACCATCCATCAATACCGGGTTCTTCTTCGCCTCGGTCAGACGGCGGCGGAATGCTTCTTCATTGAAGCGATCCAGGGTCGGGTGGTTGGGCTGGGCAATTTTGTGGAATGCGTGCCAGCTGTGCAGCAGTGGCCAGACATTCTTTTCGGCCTGACGCACCTGAATACCGGTGAGGAAACAATAGAGGCTGAGACGGCGCAGCAGGTCGCCGGTGACCAGGGCAATCCTTGCCTGTTCTTGCGGTTTGAGTTCGATGCCTGAGAAGTGACGGGCATAGGCGCGGTCGAGGGTGAGACCCTGGCCTAGCACGTCATCAACAATGGCAACGACCAGATCCCCGAAACGGGGCAACAGTGGGGATTTGAGCATGAGATTAACCTTGGCCAGATAAAGATGAACCGCACCTTTGTGAAGAGGAGCAGTTCTAAAATTGACAAATCCGCGCAATGATAGGGGTTAGACGGGGTTGGCGCAACACTCCCCATGGGTGAGTGGCTGAAACAGTGGCACCGGGCTTCTTGATTCGGCGGGATAATGATGCCGGTAATGGTTCAAAAAAGTGCATGACTACAAGGATGACAAAGATGCATGTGACCAGTAAGTGTTCATTGGCCCTGGTGGTGGCCAGTTTGTTGGGGTCAACCAGCCTGATGGCCAGCGAGTGGAGCACGGTAGCCGCCAGAGCGACGGCGGAGCAAGGTTATGAGGTGCGGGCCAATCAGTTTCGGGTGGCCAAGGTGCCGCTCGACTATTTTGCCGGGCTGCAAGCCGGGGCGAGTGAGCTGACCCTGCCGCTGCCCGATGGGGGGGAGGTCACCTTTGCTCTGGAAGCCTACGACTTGCTGCCTGCAGATCTCGCCGCCAAGTATCCGCAGATCCGCACCTTCAAGGGTCACAACCCGGCGCATCCGATAGAGACAGGGCGCTTCGATCTGGGACCACAGGGTTTCCACGCCATGTTCAGTCATCAGGGCAGGATGGTGTTTGTCGATCCGCTGCGCAATGCCGAAGGCTACGCCGTCTATTACCAGCAGGATGCCCATAGTCGATTGGAAGAGGCGGCAGATGAGGTGGTAGGGCCCAAGCTCAGCAAACTGGTGCGCAAGGTGCAAGTGGATGGCAATGTTCGCAAGCGCTACGTCATTGCCATTTCGGCGACAGGAGAATTTACCCAATACCACGGTGGCTCCAAAGCGCTTACCATGGCGGCGATTGCGACCTTGCTCAACCGCGTCAATCAGGTCTATCAACGGGATGTGGGTGCCGAATTCGTGCTGGCCAGTGGCAATGACAACCTGATCTTTACCGATCCGGCCAGCGACTTGTTTGCCAATGATAATTCGGATGCGCAGACCAATATCGGGGTACAGGCTTATTACTTTACCAATATGCAGCTCGGTAATTTTGATATCGGCCATGTACTCAATACCGGTAGCGGTGGTCTGGCCGGTTTGGCAGTGCTCTGCACCAATCAGAAGTCTGGCGGGATGTCGGGTTCACCCACACCGGTGGGAGATGCCTTCTTCGTTGACTATGTGGCTCATGAGATTGGCCACCAGTTTGGTGCCGATCATACCTTCAACGGCACTACCGGGAGTTGCGGTGCTGGTACCCGGGTTGCGAGTCAAGCCTATGAGCCTGGTAGTGGCAGCTCCATCATGGCCTATGCCGGTATTTGTGGTGATGAGAATATCCAGACTCACAGCGACCCCTATTTTCATAGCAAGTCCATCGAGCAGATGCGTGCGCACATGGCGACCGTATCGACTTGTGGAACCACACTCGCGTTGAGCAATAATGCCCCGCAGGCAGCTGCAGGGGGGGACTATGTGATCCCGGCCAATACGGCCTTTATGTTAAAAGGGGCTGGTGGAGATCTGGATAATGATTCTCTGCTCTACAACTGGGAGCAGATCGATCTGGGTACTGAATCGAGCAGTGCCGCCACCATGATTGACGATGGCTCCCGGCCGCTGTTTCGTTTTGTCTCTCCCACGGCATCGCCGGAGCGGATCCTGCCGAGTTTGCCATCCCTGCTCTCCGGCACGCTTGCCAAAGGAGAGGCCTGGCCGACTACCAATCGGGATCTCAATTTCAGACTGACGGTGCGTGATGGTCAGGGTGGCGTTGCCAGTGATGACATGAAAGTGCAAGTGATCAATACCGGCGCGGCATTTCGCATCACCAACCCGTTTTACGGGGTGACTCTCACTCCGGGGGCCAGTCAGGCAGTGGGATGGGATGTGGCGGGCACAACTGTGGCGCCGATCAGTTGCCGCAAGGTGGACATCTCGGTGACCCAGAATGAGGGCGTAAGCTGGACAATGCTCGCCGCCGGACAACCCAATAACGGCGCAGCAACGGTAACGTTGCCTGCCGATCTCACCAGCAGCGTCAGGCTGAAAGTGGCATGCAGCGACAATATCTTCTTTGCCATCAGTCCCCTCAAATTGCCTCTGGTGCAAGGTGGCTCGACTTCAGGTGGCGGCGGTGGTGGCGGGGCGCTCGGATTGTGGACGCTCGCTCTGGCGCTGCTCGGCTGGCAACGGAGGCGCAAATGAAGGGAGTCCCTCTGTTGCTGCTTGTCATGCTCGGCGGTTGTCAGTCCGATGCCAGCACGTTGGAACAGGAGCTGAGTGCAAACCTCGCCAGGCAGGATTACCGCCTGATAGTGATAGCTGGGCGGGGAGAGTTCGCCCCCGGTATTGCAGCCGAGCAGCAGGCAGAGGCCAAGGCGCGCTGTGGCAAGCGTTATCTGGATGGATTGGGCGATGTGATAAGGCCCGGTCAGCAAGAGATACATGCCAAGTTGAGCGCTCACGCCAGCGAGTATAACCAGCGTATGGCGATTCATTGCCCAATAGCATCGGGCGCTGGCAAGCAGTAATACACCAACGAACCAATCCAAATGGAGGGGATATTCATCCCCCTATCTATCCGTGAAGGCGCCAATGGCGCCTTCACTTTTTCCGTTGTTGAATGGGGCCAGTCTGTATTGCCTGAGATGGGGAGCGCGGGTGCAGCACGATTTTTCAGCGTGACAGAAGTTTTGTGCGAATTTTCTTTTCTGTCTGTCACGCAGATCGTCAATTGACGCTGCACCATACTTGTTGTCACCAAGGTTGGGCAAGGAGGCTCTATGAAGCATGGCATTGCGGTGATTATCACCAGTTTGTCTGTTCAGGTTGCAGCAGAACCACAGTGGACCTTCATGGATGAAAACTTGGAAAGGGGAGGGAGCTATGATGTGCGAGCTGAAAAGGTCAGAGTGGTGGTTCCTGACAAGCCTTTTGAACCCGGGCATCTCGCCAGTGTATTGACCTTGCCATTGCCGGATGGCACTACGGTGCAGTTTGATGTTCATCCCAATATCTTGCTCCCGGAGCCTTTGGCCCAGCGCTACCCTTCTATCAATACTTACAGTGGGAAGGCTATCGATCGGGCGGCGGATACAGGCCGATTTGATGTCACCATACATGGTTTTCACGGTATGTTTACCCATCAGGGGCGTACCTTTTATGTCGATCCGCTTCAGGACGGTTTCTCTTATGCCGTTTATGAACAGCAAGATGCCTGGCGGCGACAGGATGTGGATCAGGTGATTGATCCTCATGGTATCGAGCGTGAGCGAGCTGTGCTGGTCGATGGCAATTTGCGCAAGCGCTACACCATCGCCATCTCGGCAACCGGGGAATATACCCGGTATCACGGTGGTACCAAGGTTGCAGCACTCTCGGCCATTGCAACACTGCTTAATCGGGTCAATGAAGTCTATCGCCGTGATGTGGGGGCCGAGTTTCAGCTTGCAGCTGATACGGATAATGTGATTTTCACCGATCCTGCGACGGATCCTTTCACCAACTCGACCCAGGATATCGCCATCAACCAGACCCAACAGGGGGTGTTGCTCAAGCCTTCTTTTGATCTGGGCCATCTGCTGGCGACATCAGGCGGCGGAGTGGCGACCCTGAGATCTTTATGCAACCCTTTCAGCCGTTCACGGGGCATGACCGGAGGCTCACAGCCTATCGGTGATGCGTTCTTTATTGATTATGTGGCTCACGAATTGGGGCACCAGCTGGGGGCCGAGCACTCCTTCAATGGCATGGCCGACAGTTGTGCCACGGGTCGCAAGGCTAGCTCAGCCTGGGAACCGGGCAGTGGCTCGACCATCATGGCCTATGCCGGGATCTGTGGTGAGGAGAATCTGCAGGTTAACAGCACACCTTTTTTTCACAGCAAGTCGATCGAGCAGATGCGGGCTCTGATGGCCTCTCTGCCCTCCTGCGGCACCGACCTGGTGCTTGCCAATAACGCGCCGGTTGTGGATGCGGGGGGCGATAGGGTGATCCCCGCCAATACGCCTTTCACTCTTGTCGGCAGTGCGCTGGATCTGGATGGTCATCCCCTCAGTTACACCTGGGAGCAGGTTGATCTTGGCAATGCATCCTACAGCGTGGCAACCATGGTGGATGATGGAACCCGCCCGCTGTTTCGCTTTGTCTCGCCAACTTCGGATCCCCGCCGAACCTTGCCTGCCATGAGCTCGCTGATCACGGGTGTGCTGGCCAAAGGGGAGGCGTGGCCAGCGACCAATCGTAACCTTCAGTTTCGCCTTACGGTGCGCGATGGTCAGGGGGCGGTCAGCAGTGATGAGATGGTGGTGCAGGTGATCAATACCGGCGCGGCATTTGCCATCACAGCTCCGCAGATCGGCGCCATGGTGGCGGGTAGCACTCAGCTAGTGACATGGAATGTTGCCGGGACCGATCAGCCTCCTATCAATTGTCCCGGCGTGGATTTGGCACTGACACAGAATAGTGGTTCTACTTGGACTACGCTGGCAAGCGGGCTTGCCAATAACGGTTCGGCCAGTGTGGTGTTGCCTGCACCGTTGACCAGCACGGCCAGGCTGAAGCTGGCATGCAGCAATAATATTTTTTTCTCTATCAATGGGATAAGAGGTAATGCGTCTGCCACTACGGAAAGTGCAACTGTCATTACCGACAACAATGCGGGTGGCGGCGGTGGTGGTGCAGTGAATCTTATCGTGATCCTCCTGATGGGAGGGGCAGCCGGATGGCGCAGGTATTACGGTTAGCCGTCAGTTTGCTGTTTCTATATATCTGCGCAGCGCCTGTTGTGGTCGCATCACTGACCGAGGCAATAGATGAAAGTCTTGCTGCTCAGGATTATCGGCTCATTGTGCGTGGCGGACGAGGCGGTATGGCCCCGGGGGTTGTGGAGTCATTGCAAGCAGAAGCGAGAACCCGGTGCGGAGTCCGTTATCTGAAAGGGTTCGGTGATGTGATTGAGATGGGTAAGGAGTCGGAGTTTGAGCAGCGGATTGACTATGCCACCCGATATAACCGACAGATGCTGGAAAGGTGCATGCCGGAGGCGATTTCAAGGCCGTAGTGGCTGTTCAACAACGGCGTGTAAATCGGTATGATTGGAGTTATAACTCTAATATTCCAAACATAGTGATAGCCTCAGGGGAATGATTCGATGACTCACATATGAGCCCCCATATACTTTTTTTGGAGTTTTAACTCTATTAAAAAGAACTGCTGAAAATGCTAACAAAATGAGCTATTTATAAACTATAACTCACTAACCGCATGATTTTAAATGAAATTAAATTCATTTAATTTTTATTGAAAAAGTTGAATTGTGATTTGCGTCACGTTATTCTCGCCGGCTGTTCAGTCAGATGATTAATAATGATGAAGTTCACAATAAATGCAATCTCAGTTGTCATCGCAATGTCAGCCAATATCGCGCTGGCATCCCCATGGCATATGGTCGAAAAACGCAGCAAGCAGGCCGATGAACCTGTAAGGGCTCGCGCATACAATATCTTTGAGGTAGAACCGGATTTTTTAGAAAATCTGCGCTTGGGCCAAACCGTGATTACGCTACCATTGCCTGATGGCAAGATGGTGCAATATGAATTGGAAGCCTACTCCGTATTACCGCCTGCGCTGGCAGCAAAATACCCAGATATCATGACCTATAAAGGACATGAAGTTGGCACCCCCAGTAATACCGGTCGTTTTGATATTTCTCCGCGTGGTTTTAACGGCATGTTTATGCATGCCGGAGAGCAGATATTTGTCGATATTCAGCGTAATGGTACCTACGCTGTCTATTACAAAAAAGATGCACATTCAATGAATGGCAAGAATATCAAGGAGATCATTGAAAAATCCGAGCTGAAAAAAAAGTTAGCATACAAAACTGAAGCGGCTCGTAACGAGGCTGGCTATAGCAAGCCAGAGCTTACCCAGTACAGCATTGCATTCTCTACTACTGGTTCATATACCAGGTTCTTTGGTGGCCAAGCCCAAGCATTGGCGTCACTGACAACCTTGACTAACCGTTTAAACGAGGTATATGAAAGGGACTTGGGCGTTCGTTTTGTATTGGCAGATGGGAATGACAAGATTATATTCGAAAATCCTGTTGACGACCCTTTTGTGAACGGTAAATATCCAAAATTTAAAAACATCAGCACTATAAATGCTGTGGTTCAGAGAGAGAAGCTGAATAGTAATGACCTTGGCTATTTCGATATTGGTCATGTAGTAACGCAATCGGAAAAAGATGAGGGGGATGCACAACTAGGGTCATTGTGTGATAAGATAGACTCATATGCGTCATATAGGTCTAACGCGGCTACAGGAAACAAAAATCCTGTTGGAGATGCATTTTTTATTGACTTTGTGGCGCATGAGATTGGCCATCAATTTGGTGCCGACCATACCTATAACGCTAATAAGGGGCAGAGAGAGTCCTCCATGGCATGGGAGCCAGGTAGTGGTAGCTCCATCATGGCTTATGCGGGGCTGATGGGGGAGCAAAACGTACAGCTCAACAGCGAGGCCTATTTTCATAGCAAGTCGATTGAGGAGATGCTCAAGCATATCAACGACAGAGAAGAGCAAGCGAGTAATGGCTCGATAAAAATCGAGGGGGTACCATCGGTACTTGCTGCTTTTCCCTCTTCGCGTTGTGGCACTGCGATCCCGAACCAAAATGGTGATAATCAGGCGCCAGAAATTACCGATGTGCCAGCAGAACATGTGATCCCCAAAGGGGTGGCATTTAGCCTGAGTGGCAAGGGTAATGATATTGACGGCGATACCCTTACCTATACTTGGGAGCAGGTCGATCTGGGGGATGCAACGACCAGTGGCGATCAATTGAGTTCCGGTCGCCTTGCAACCGGCCCCCTGTATCGTTACGCCGCGCCGACAACTTCCCCGGTTCGTCACTTTCCTTCGCTGGCTACCCAGTTGAAAGGGGAAGCTGAGAAAGGTGATGTCTGGGTCAATGTGCCGCGCACCCTTAACTTCCGTCTGGTCGCCCGTGATGGCAAAGGCGGTGGTGCCTATGGTGAGACCTCGGTCGAGGTGGTCGATACAGGCGCACAAACCTTCAAGATTGAACCGGCATCTGACCAGCGTATGCTGGTTGGTAGCCCGACCACAGTGAATTGGCAAGTAGCTGGCACGGACCGTCATCCTGTCAACTGTCAGCGGGTCGATATCAGTTATAGCAACGATGAAGGCAAGAGCTGGCAGCCGCTGGTTAATGGCGTGAACAACAATGGCGCCCATGAGGTGACCATTCCGGCCAATGCTGGCAGCGCTGTTCGCCTCAAGCTGGCCTGTAGCGACAATATCTTCTATGCCATTACGCCAAAACTGGCGACCAAGAGCAGTGATACACCGGCTCCCCAGCCTGAAAGCAATGGCGGCGGTGGTGGTGGCGGTTCGACCGGTCTGTTCGCGCTGTTGGGCCTTGGTATCGCTGCGCTGCTGCGTCGTCGTGAGATCATGAGCTACTAAACCAGATAACCCAAGGGTTAGATTACCCATCTTTGGTAAATTGATGAACCAAGCGAAGAGGCGTTAGCCTCTTCGCTTTTTTTGTATGGTTTACAAGGTCGCTTTATCGAGCGCACAATGCCTGCGTCACTCTCTTGATGGTCGTGGAACCATTATTTATTTGAAGGAAAATCAAGATGATGGATGTTGCTGATCTGCGCCGTGAGTATACCCGTGGCGGTCTGCACCGGGCCGATCTGCCGGCCGAGCCGCTGGCGCTTTTCGAGAAGTGGTTGGCGCAGGCCTGTGAGGCCAAACTGACCGATCCCACCGCCATGGTGGTGGCGACCGTCGATGCCGATGGTCAGCCCTGGCAGCGTACCGTGCTGCTCAAGCACTACGACGCCCAGGGGATGGTCTTTTACACCAACATGGGGAGTCGCAAGGCGCAGCAGCTGGAAGGCAATCCCCGCATCAGTTTGCTCTTCCCCTGGCATACGCTCGACCGTCAAGTGCATGTGACCGGCCGGGTGGAGAAGATGAGCACCTTCGAGGTGATGAAGTATTTCCACAGTCGTCCCAAGGATAGCCAGATCGCTGCCTGGGTCTCCAAACAGTCGACCCGCATCTCGGCCCGCGGCGTGCTGGAGGCCAAGTTCCTCGAGCTCAAGCAGAAGTTTGCCAATGGCGAAGTGCCGCTGCCGAGCTTCTGGGGCGGATTCCGGGTGGTGATCGAGACGGTGGAGTTCTGGCAGGGGGGCGAGCACCGGCTGCACGACCGCTTCTACTACACCCGCGACGGGGATGGCTGGCATATCGAGCGTCTGGCACCCTGAGCGCGCTGTTCAATTCTGTTTTCACAAGGAGTGTGTATGCGTCTGTATGGTGATCTGCGTTCCGGCAACTGTTACAAGGTGTGGCTGCTGGCCCGCTGGCTGGAGCTGCCCCTCGAGTGGGTTGAGGTGAATATTCAGGCGGGGGATACCCGTACCCCCGCATTTCTGGCCAAGAACCCCAACGGCAAGATCCCGGTGCTGGAGATTGGCCAGGGCGATACGCTGGCGGAATCCAATGCCATCCTCTTCTATCTGGCGCAGTGCTCGTCTTTGTGGCCAACCGATCCGCGCCAGCAGGCCGAGGTGCTCAAATGGATGTTCTTTGAGCAGTACAGCCATGAGCCCTACATCGCGGTGGCCCGCTTTATCGTTCACTATCTCGGCCGACCCGAGTCGCAGGAGGCGCGGCTCGACGGTCTGAAAGCCGGTGGCGAGAAGGCGCTGGCGGTAATGGAGCAGCAGCTGAAACAGAGCCCCTACCTGTGCGGTGATGCGCCGACCATCGCCGATATCGCCCTTTATGCCTACACCCATGTGGCAGAGGAGGGGATCTTCTCTCTGCAGGGGTGGCCCGCTATCCGTAGCTGGATCGCCCGTATCGAAGCCCATCCCCGGCACCTGACGCTGCCAGCGGCCTGTCAGGCCAGCTGATGGAACTGCTGATCGAGGCCAGTCTGTGGCAACCGCAGTGGGCTGCGCTGTTGCCGCACTGGCAGCAGCAAGGTCATCGCTGGCAGCTGCTACTGGGCAAAGAGGTGGCCGCCGTCCTCGATCAAACCGATGCTCCCTGGGCGAGCAGCCCTCCAGACGGGGTGCTCTGCTCGGGGGCCCTGCTGGCTGCTTGGCTCGATGGGGATCTGCTGGCGGATTTTCATGTTGATCCCAGCCGCCAGGTTCTGATCAGCGCCTCTACTTCCCTATTGACCCTCGCCAGGGAGCAGGGACTGCTCACCCTTGGCCCTGTGGGGGCCGATTTGCCGCTCACCCCCGAGGCCGATTTGGGCGCCGTGCTCAATCGCCTGCTGGCGCGCCGCGTGACGGTGCCGACCCTGGCTGAGGGGCATTCGCTATCAGGTGTCGTATTGCGACCACTGCAGGCCGACGATGAGCGCGAGATAGTGCGCTATTGCAGCGACGAGGCGCTGGCCCGCTACACCCTCAATATTCCTCACCCCTATCCGCCAGAGGGGGCCCGCGACTGGCTGGCGCTCAGCTGGCGCAAGGCGGCGCTTGGCCTTGGCTGGAGCTGGGCCATCACCTTGCCAGAGGAGCAAGGTGCGGCGTTGCTTGGGGTGATCTCCCTGCAATGGAATGGCGAGCTCGCCTGGTGGGTGGGCGTGCCCTGGCAAAATCGCGGTCTGGCGACCCGGGCCGCTGGTTTGGTCAAGGGGTTCGCCTTTGACCAACTGCAACTGCCTGCGCTGACGGCCCGCCATATGCCGGACAACCTCGCCTCCGGCCGGGTGATGGCAAAAATGGGGATGTACTATCGCGGTCAGCGTCATATCAGCGGTCGTCAGCCGTGCGAGGTGAGTTACTGGCGGCTGGATCGCGCTCCCTCCTTACCCAATCCCTTGCCCGAGGAAATTTCCTGCTGGCTGGCAGATGAGCGGATCGCCGTGGTGATCCTGTGGGATCCTGTAACGTTGGATCGGCAGAGTGCCAACGGCAAGCTGGCCATCTCGCTCTTTGTGGATGAGAGGGGCGCGGGGGAGAAGCCCTGTTTTCTGCGCTGCCCGCCGCATCTTGAGAGGTTGCTGGCGCTGCACTGTTATCCCGTCGATCTGCTGGATCAGGCCGAACCGGAGCAGTTGTCCCATCTTGGCGGCGTCTTGCTGAAAGACAGGGATGAACAGGGGCTGGCGTGGTTGCTGCAACTAACCGCGCTGCAGCGGCAGGGGCCCGACCTGCTCAGCCGCGAGGAGCGCGCATCACGGCTCCACTGGTTCAACCAATTGATGGCGCAGGCGCTGCGCGATCAGGGTGACTCTTTGCAGATACGCTATCAGCAGTTACGGCTGCTGGTGGAGCTGCCGGAGCTGGTCGATGAGCTGGATGGCTGTTGGCATCAAACGCCCGAACTGACCTTTGATCGGTTGGCGCGGGAGGCTCCCGCCCTCTGGCTGGCCTACCGTGAGGCGATGAACAGGGTCACCCCGGCTAAGCTAACCGCCTTGCAGCAGCAGTTTGCCGCTCGTTTTCCTGAGTGCACCCTCCCATTTTTGGACAAAGGTACTCAGAATGACCAGCCGTTGTGTGGAATAATGCCCGCTCTGCTGTACGAGGAGTAATACCTGATGTTGAGAACCGAGCGCCCCGGTGACATGCTGCCGGTCTATGAGCTGCTGAGTGCCGCCTTCGGTCGTTCCGATGAGGCCGAACTGGTCAACCGCCTGCGCGAATGTGGCGCTGCCGTGGTGACCATGGTCGAAGAGGAAGAGTACGAGTTCATGGGGCACCTGATGCTAAGCCCGATCACCATTAACGGCATGGAAGGGCCCTGGCTCGGTCTGGCGCCGGTCGCGGTTCATCCCGACTGGCAAGGCCAGGGGATTGGCTCGGATCTTATCCGTGAAGGGCTTGATACGGCGCTCGAGATGGACTGGAAAGGGGTGGTGGTACTCGGGGATCCGGCCTATTACAGCCGTTTCGGTTTCCGCCCGGCCAGCGAGTTTGGCCTGCACTGCATCTATGAGGTGCCTGCCGACTGCTTTATGGCGATGGAGCTGCAGGAGCGCGGTTTTGCAGGTGTGCAGGGTGAGGTGCTCTATCATCCCCTGTTTGATGAACTCCCCGACGAGCTGCCGGACGCGCAGGCAGAAGAGTCCCATTTATAGCGAGACGTCGCTGCGACAAGCTATAACGAAAAAGCCCTCAGCGAGGGCTTTTTAAGTTTATATCAGTCCCTGCCGGGATTATTCGAGCAAATTGACTCAGGCAATGATATCGAGCTGGGTACCCTTGCGATTATCTTCGCCCACCATGTCACCCATCTGCTGGGCGAGCGGGCTCTGCTGGAATTGCATGTAGTCGCTCAGATTCTGCTGGCGCTGGTTGCGATTGGCCGCCTGATAGAGTTCAGCCGTGCTCGGGCCCGACTTGCTGTCGCTCTCCTGACCGCTGGCCTCCAGGTAGCGCTCCACCACGGCTTTATCTTGCTGGTTAGCCGTATAAGAGACCGCCAGGGTTCTGCGAGCCGTTGCTTTCTCTTCGCTCTGTGCCTGCACTTCATCCTTCTTGATCAGCGCTTCGTTACGGGCCTGATTGACCTGTTCGGGCGTGACAGCCGGAGAGGAGGGGTATTTGCCGTAATCGGGCAGCGGCATGGGCCGGGAGGTGATTTGCATGGTGACGCTTCTCTTGTGAATAGGGACGGACGCATGATACCCATCGATCTTAGTTCAATAAATCACCACTTGTCGGCTCATCAAGAGTGGGTTCAGCTTCGCGCATCGACTGTTAATTGAACTGCCTCTGAGTGACAAAAAAGGCGCCATAAGGCGCCTTTTTATCCTTCGGTTACCGCCGGATCAGTTGAAGAACCAGTAACCACGGTTGACCAGACGGGTCAGCAGTTGCAGGAAGCCAGCCTGATCGGCCAGCTCCACCATGTCGGCCTGAGTGATGATGTCTTTGTCACACAAGAGCGAAATGGCTGCCGCGTCTTCGCTCTGCAGAGTCCAGGCTTCGCCGTCGATGAAGCACTGCTGGCTCTCGCCGCTGAACCAGACGGTACGCAGACCCGGCACCTTGATGGCAGGCTCGCCCTGGGTCAGCAGGTCGGCTACCTCCTCGGCGCTGTAGTCCGGCTCGACCGGATTGACATCCAGATCGTGCTTGGCTTCGGAGATCATGGTGCCGAACCACTCCTTGAACAGGGTCTCGTCATCGAGGGCCTGTTGCATCAGCTCGCGCAGACGGTGCAGCTCGTGGGGCTGGATCTCGCCGTGACGGGCACGGGGCTTGAGATCGGCATCGCCGTAACGCTCGGTGCGCACCTCGTTGTCGATCAGGTGATCGGCAAAGGAGGAGATAAGCGCCTTGGCATCCGGCGCGCGGAAGCCCACCGAGAAGTTCATGGAGGGCTCGATGGCGTAGCCTTCGTGGGGGAATCCGGGCGGAATGTAGAGGATGTCGCCCGGCTCCATGATGACGTCGATGATCGCCTCGAACGGCTCGCAGTGCAGCAGGGCGGCGTGGGCGGCGAACTCGTTGAGCGGCTTGGCATCGCCGACTCGCCAGTGGCGTTTGCCCAGACCCTGGGTGATGAACACATCGTAATTGTCGATGTGAGGGCCGACACCCGCATGGGGGGTGGAGAAGCTCACCATCACATCGTCAAAGCGCCAGCCCGGGATGAACTGGAACGGCACCGCCAGCTCGTTCACCTCGGGAGCCCAGTGGTTGCAAGCCTGTACCAGAATGGTCCAGTTCTCTTCGCCCAGATGGTCATAGGATTCGAAGGGGCCGTGGGCGGCATCCCACTTGCCGTCGAAACGGGTGACGAGGCGGGACTCTACCACCTCTTCCATGGCCAGACCGGCCAGCTCATCCGGGCTGATGGGATCCTGAAAGTCGGTGAAGCCGCCTTTGATAAGGAGCGGGCGCTTCTGCCAGTAGTGCTCGAGGAAGTGAGCGATATCCAGATTGAGTTCGTACATGCTGTTTCTCGTGTCTCGCAAAGAGGTTTTGCCCAAGGCGGGCTTGGGAAAAGCCACTCGGGATCCTGCCGTGGCAGGGAAAATAACCGGGGCCCTGTTGCAGATCATGCACAGGGCCCCGGTGGTGTCGTTTATCCGCTTACTTCAGCAGATCAACCAGACGCTGGGCGTCACCGATGTAGTTGGCCGGGGTCAGCTTCTTCAGCTCAACCTTGACTGCTTCCGGCAGCTCCAGGGTGTCGATAAAGGTGCGCATCCCTTCAGCATCGACGCGGCGACCACGGGTCAGCTCCTTGAGCTTCTCGTAGGGCTTCTCGATACCGTAGCGGCGCATCACGGTCTGGATCGGCTCGGCCAGCACTTCCCAGTTGGCATCCAGATCAGCGGCCATGGCGGCGTCGTTGGCTTCCAGCTTGGAGATGCCCTTGAGGGTCGCCTGATAGGCGATAAGTGAATAGCCCACCGCCACACCCAGATTGCGCAGCACGGTCGAGTCGGTGAGATCACGCTGCCAGCGAGAGATAGGCAGCTTGCTCGCCAGATGCTGGAACACAGCGTTGGCCAGACCCAGATTGCCTTCGGAGTTCTCGAAGTCGATGGGGTTGACCTTGTGCGGCATGGTGGAGGAGCCGATTTCGCCTGCGATGGTGCGCTGCTTGAAGTGGCCCAGGGAGATGTAACCCCACACATCGCGGTCGAAGTCGATCAGGATGGTGTTGAAGCGGGCCATGGCGTCGAACAGCTCGGCGATATAGTCGTGCGGCTCGATCTGGGTGGTGTAGGGGTTCCAGGTCAGGCCCAGGGAGGTAACAAACCCCTCGGAGAACTGGTGCCAGTCCACATCCGGGTAGGCGCTGAGGTGGGCGTTGTAGTTGCCGACCGCACCGTTGATCTTGCCGAGGATCTCCACCGCCATGATCTGCTTGAACTGGCGCTCCAGACGGTAGGCGACGTTGGCCATCTCCTTGCCCATGGTGCTCGGGGTGGCCGGCTGACCGTGGGTGCGGGAGAGCAGCGGCATGTCACGGTACTCGTGAGCCAGACGCTTGAGCTCGCTGATCAGCTTTTCGCAATAAGGTTTGATGACCTCTTCGCGGGCAGTTTTCAGCATCAGACCGTGGGAGTTGTTGTTGATGTCTTCCGAGGTGCAGGCGAAGTGGATGAACTCGCTGACAGCCGCCAGCTCCGGGTTCACTTCGACTTTCTCTTTGAGGAAGTACTCCACCGCTTTCACATCATGGTTGGTGGTGCGCTCGATCTGTTTGATGCGGGCGGCGTCACTCTCGTTGAAGTTGCTGACGATGCCGTCGAGCAGGGCGTTGGCGGCCGCGCTCAGGGCAGGGACTTCCGGGATCCCGGCGTGGCTGGCCAGTTTTTGCAACCAGCGCACCTCGACTTCGACGCGAAAACGCAGCAGGCCGAATTCGGAGAAGATAGGGCGCAGGGCATCGGCCTTGTCGCCATAACGACCGTCAATCGGGGAAACAGCAGTCAGCGCGGACAGCTCCATGGGGTGAACTCCTGATGATTTGTGTGGGGGATCCGTATCCACTCGCGCGTGGGGTTGAGTCGTCGTCAGGGCGGATGTGCGGCTGTTCACCCTGATGTTGACCTCGCTTGCCCGCGCGCGAGCCGATGATTAGTAACGTTTGGCCAGCTCCACCATCTTCTTGCGAGCGAAGATGATCTGGGTGCGGCTGCCACCGAGCTGGCGCCACAGCACGCAGGCACGAATGCCCGCCAGCAGCAGGGCGCGCACCTTGTGCTGCACCAGCGGTTGCTGCAGGAACAGCGGGGTACCCGCCACCTGGATGCGCGGCCCGATGGGGCTGATAAGATCGCTGTAGATGCTCGCCATGTTGGCCAAAATCTGCTCGTCGAGCAGATCGAAGTGCTGTTGCTGGCGGCCAATCTGGCTGATCCGCTCACCCAGCATATTGAGAATGTCCTTGCGCTTGGCCAGCTTGCGCTCCAGTGCAATCAGGCTTACCACGTAGCGGGTCAGCTCGGCATTCTTCTGGCTGCCGTCGGCACCCAGCTGCTCGACCAGCGCACGGTAGCCGTCGCGAATGGCCAGATGGGTGTTGTTGAACACCTCGAGCGGCTGGCTCGGGTTGGTCACCAGAATGCTGGAGAGGCTCTCGCGCAGGGCCGCCTCGTCACAACTGCCGTCTCGGGCCACCTTCTGCACCAGATACGCGGCCTGGCAGATGCCGGCAAAGGCCATTGTTCTGTCTTGGAATTTATCGCTCACGTCTGCTGCCTTCTGTTAAGGATTCAAACCGGATGGCTGAAACGTTGTTCGATGATGCCGCCGCCCAGACACACTTCCCCGTCGTAGAAGACGGCGGATTGGCCCGGGGTCACCGCAGCCTGTTTCTCGTCGAAGATGACCCGGATGGTCTCGTCGTCGATGGGCTGGATCAGGCAGGGGATATCCTGCTGGCGGTAGCGGGTCTTGACGGTGCAGCGACGCGGCTCGCGAATGGGG
>NZ_CAWLMI010000005.1:0-25332 GCF_963862045.1 Aeromonas sp. 159
GGGCACTGGCCGAGGAAGTGCAGCGCCCGCCACAGGGCCGGGCGCACCTCGTCCTGTGCCAGCGCGGGGGCGTGATTCTGCTTGGAGAGCTTGTTGCCGTCGGCCTGCACCGCCAGTGGCAGATGCACCCAGGCGGGCACGGGGGCGCCCAGGGTCTGGTAGAGGGCAATCTGGCGCACCGTCGGCTCCAGCAGGTCGGCGCCACGCACTATCTCGGTGATGCCGCAGTCCATATCATCCACCACCACCGCCAGGTTGTAGGCGTAGAGCCCGTCGCGGCGGCGGATAATGAAATCCTCCTCGGCGAGCGCCGCCGGGACCGCGATATGGCCCTGCAAACGATCGTCGAAGTGGTAGACCGGATGGTGCTGCCGCAGCCGGGCCGCGCAACCTTCGGCCACAAGCCCGAGGGTGCGGCAGTGGCCGCTGTAGAGACCGCCCGCGGCCATGATTTCGCGCCGGGTGCAACGGCACCAGTAGAGATCCCCCGCCCGATAGAGCTGGTCGATGATCTCGTCATAACGGCGGTGGCGCGCGCTCTGGAACATCACCTCCCCATCCCACTCGAGGCCATATGCCTCAAGGGTCTTGAGGATCAGGTTCGCTGCCCCTGCCATTTCCCGCGGCGGATCGATATCTTCGATGCGTACCAACCAGCGTCCCTGCTGCGCTCTGGCCTGCAAAAAGCTGCCGAGGGCGGCGATCAGCGAACCGAAGTGGAGCGGGCCTGAGGGTGAGGGGGCAAAGCGGCCGACATAGGGGCGCACAAGGGGTGAGGACGGGGAATTCACTGACATGACTGTTCGGGTAAGCGATTCATTGAGGCTGCATTCTGGAGCGCGACCGCCAAAAGCTCAATAAAAAAGGGAGCCCGCGAGCTCCCTTTTTCATATACCAGAGGGTCGGGATCAACCGGCCATCTGTTTTTCCTTGATCTCGGCCAGCGTCTTGCAATCGACACAGAGGTCGGCAGTCGGACGGGCTTCCAGACGACGGATACCGATCTCGATACCGCAATGTTCGCAGTAACCGAAATCATCGTCTTCAAGCAGCTGCAAGGTCTTCTCGATCTTCTTGATCAGCTTGCGTTCACGGTCGCGGGTACGCAGTTCAAGAGCGAACTCTTCTTCTTGCGCGGCACGATCCACGGGATCCGGGAAGTTGGCTGCCTCGTCTTTCATATGGTCGACGGTACGATCAACTTCCTGCATCAGTTGGTTGCGCCAGGCACCCAGGATCTTGCGAAAATGCGCCTTTTGTTGGTCATTCATGTACTCCTCACCCGGCTTTTCCTGGTAAGGCGCGACACCCGCAATGGCCAGGGGGCCCAGAGATTTCCTGTTTTCGCCTGTTGGCATGCCCTGTCTCCTAATTCAGCACGCTACCCGTGCCATCCATAAATTGAGGGCGACATCTATAGCAGAAGGGTAACGGGTAAGCAAACGAGCCGTACCAATAATGTTACCCACTCCAATATTTATGCACTCCCCTCGGGTAACAGGTGACCAGATTCAAACGGGATAAACCCTTGAGCCACCATGCCTTGCACCCCAACATGGGGCCGATAGCATAAAATTTCAACCCCCGCCGCGATTGCCTGCTCAATTAGCAGACTATAGTGCGGATCTATATGGGTTGCAGGGCGCATCCGGCTTATTCCGGAGTGCAACACCATAAAGAGCAGCACGGCCCTGTGGCCTGCCGCTTTCATCGCCATCAACTCGCGTAAATGCTTGGCACCACGGGCGGTGACCGCATCGGGGAAGTAGCCCATACCAGCCTCCTCCCGCTCGTCGAGCAGGGTGACCGATTTTACCTCGATGTAACAATTGCCCTTCTCGTCATCTTCCAGCAACAGATCGATGCGACTGTTCTCTTCGCCATACTTCACCTCGGTGCGCAACCGGCTGTACCCCGCCAGCGGAGCGATAGCCTCCTGCTCGATCAACTCCCGGGCGATCTGGTTGGCGCGCGCCGTGTTGACGCAGATAAAGTGGCCCGCCGGGCTCTCTGCGATCTCCCAGCTGTTGGGCAGCTTGCGCTTGGGGTTATCGGAAGTGGAGTACCAGACCCGGGTGCCCGGATCGGCACAACCGGTCATGGCACCGGTGTTGGCGCAGTGGATAGTGATGACCTCGCCGTTATCGAGTTGCACATCGGTCAGAAAGCGCTTGTAGCGGGCCACCAGCTGGCCCGATTGCAGGGGGGGATCAAAGATCACGGGTTAGCCCTCCGCGCGTCTTCTTTTACCCGGGCACGCAGCGGCCAGCAGGCAAGCGGCTCGTAGCGCACCCCGTCCGGAGCCGAGACGGATTGATAGAGGCAGAACTCATCGGCTTGCAGCAGAAAATTTGGGGCTGGCAGGATGGCTGGCGCCTCGCCCGCCTTGCGCGACAGGGTGACATGGGGGCGATAACCCTGCTCGCCATTGCCAAGGCGCAACTTCTCACCGTGGCGACGCAGCGCCTTCGCCAGCACGGTCAGCTCGTTGGGCCACTCTTTCGGGCCAATCCAGGCTGCCTTGGCCCGGCTGAACCAGCCGGTCTCATCCAGCCTGATGGAGAACGGCGGACAGTGCTGACGCTCCACGGCGGCGATCAGACGGCGGGTGGTCAACTCGTCAGCCTCCCCCAGAAAGGCGAGGGTCAGGTGGAGGTTGGCTTGCGGCACCGGCTGACCGGGCCAGGGCAGCTGATCGCGCCAGGCGATGAGCTCGGGGGCGAGCTCCTTGACGGGCAGGGCAAAGAAGAGTTTGGCCATGTGGTGATAATGCCTTTTTCACGCTCATTGGATGAGCCCATTCTATGGCAGCCATCCGGCCATGTCTCGCCAGCCTCCCGCCCGAGTGGCCATATCCGCACATCCACTCACGGTGGCGCGGGTGGCTGTGGCAGAATAGGCGCCGTTTTACCGGTTGCCACAGAAGGTGCTCATCGCTTTGTCCCAGCTCCCCATCGTTTCGGTATTGCCCGAACTCTTTGCCGCCCTCGACAGCCACAGCAGCGTGATCCTGCAGGCGCCTCCAGGCGCGGGCAAATCGACCCTGCTGCCGCTGGAGCTGGTGCGTCAGAACCGGCTGCCCGGCCGCATCATCATGCTGGAGCCAAGGCGCCTCGCGGCGCGCAATATCGCCAGCTTTCTAGCGCGCCAGCTGGGGGAGAAGGTGGGCGAGCGCATCGGCCTGCGAGTGCGTGGCGAGAGCCGCACCAGCTCAGCAACCCGGCTCGAGATCGTCACCGAAGGGGTGCTGACCCGGATGTTGCAGCAGGACCCGGAGCTGACTGGCGTCTCGCTGGTCATCTTCGATGAGTTCCACGAACGCAGTCTGCACGCCGATACCGCGCTGGCCTTCGCCATCGAGAGCCAGCAAGGGCTGCGCGATGACCTCAAGCTTTTGATTATGTCCGCAACCCTTGATGGCATGGCACTCGAGACCTTGTTGCCGGATGCCCCTGTGGTTCGCTCGGAAGGGCGCGGTTTCCCCATCGACTACCACTACCGCCCAGCCAACCGCCAGCAGTGGCTGGAGCCGCAGGTCGGCGCCGTGGTACTCGAAGCGCTGGCCGAGCAAGATGGCAGCCTGCTGGTCTTTCTGCCGGGACAGGGTGAGATCGAGCGGCTGGCGCAATGGCTGGCAGACAAACTGCCGGACGACGTGACCCTCGCCCCCCTCTACGGTCGCCTCGATATGGCGGCGCAGCAGGCGGCCATCGAACCGGCGCCTGCCGGCCGCCGTAAGCTGGTGCTTACCACCAATGTGGCGGAGACCTCCCTCACCATCGAAGGGGTCTCTGTCGTTATCGACAGCGGGCTGGAACGACGGGCCTCCTTTGATCTGAAAAGCGGCGTTACCCGACTGGAGACCCGCCAGATAGCCAAATCCTCCGCCACCCAGCGGGCAGGTCGCGCCGGTCGTCTCGGCCCTGGCGTCTGCTACCGGCTCTGGAGCAGCGAGGTGCAGGAGCGACTCGCCGAGCAGAGCCCGCCAGATATTCTCACTCAGGAGCTGACCGGCCTGCTGATAGATGCCGCCCAGTGGGGCGCCAAGGTAGAAGATCTGCCGCTTCTCGATATGCCTCCCGCCGCCGCGGTGGCCAGCGCCCAGCGGCTGCTGGTGGCCCTTGGTGCCATGGAGCCGGAGGGTGAGCAACAACTCACTCCCGCTGGCCGCGCCATGGCCGCCTTCGGTACCCACCCTCGTCTCGCCCGCATGCTGCTGCGCGCCCGCGAGCTGGAGTCAGAAGGTCTGACAGGGATTGTCGCCGATGCCGCTTATCTGGTGGCGTTGCAGGAAGAAGATCTGCGAGGATCGGAGCGCCTCTCTGTGCTGTTCCACCGCCGTCAAAGCGCCCTGCGCCAGAACGCTGCCCGCTGGTTTGAACGGCTTGGCGTGCGCCCTGCCACTGCGCAGGGTCAGTGGCTGGGGCTACTCTGTGCCCTCGCCTGGCCGGATCGCATCGGCAAACTGCGTAGCGGCAGTCGCTATCAACTCAGTGGTGGGGTGAGCTGCGATCTGGTAGAAGGTCATCCCTGTCAGGGACAAGGGGCCCTCATCGCCATCGAGATGGGGCAGAACGATCGCGGCAGCCGCATCTTTATCGCCGAACCGATAGAGCTGGATGAGCTGGCGCGTCTGCTGCCGGAGCTGGTGAGCGAGCGCCAGTGGTTCGACTGGGACGAGCGCGAGGAGCGGGTGCGCGCCGAACGCCAGCAGGTGATCGGCGAGCTGGTGCTGAGCCAGCGACCGCTGACCGAACTCTCTGACGAGCAGAAAGGGCGCTGCCTGCTGCAAGGCATTCGCCGCAAGGGGCTGCATGTGCTGCCGTGGGACGAGAGCAGCGAAGGGCTGCTGGCCCGTCTGCGCTGCGCCCGCGACTGGCTGCCCGATGAGGGGTGGCCCGCGATGGATGACGAGAGCCTGCTGGCCACGCTGGAACAGTGGCTGCTGCCAGCGGTGAGCGGTATGACCCGGCTGGAGCAGCTGAAGAAGCTCAATATGAGCGACATCCTGCGCCAATCCCTGCCCTGGCCGTTGCCCAAACGGCTGGACGAGGCGCTGCCGAGCCACTTTGCGGCGCCCACCGGCAGCCGGGTGCGGATCCGCTATCAACCGGGGCAGGCACCGGTGATCCCGGTACGCATTCAGGAGATGTTCGGGCAAGGTTCGACCCCCTGCGTGGCCGATGGCCGGGTACCGCTGGTGGTGGAGCTGCTCTCCCCCGCCCAGCGACCGCTGCAGATCACCGCCGATCTGGCCGCCTTTTGGGCTGGCTCTTACGAGCAGGTGAAGAAAGAGATGAAGGGGCGCTATCCCCGCCACTACTGGCCGGATAACCCACTGGAAGCGATGCCGACCAAGGTCACCAAGAAGAAGATGGGCATCTAGGTTCGACGGGTTAATCCCGCTCGGACGTTCGCGAATGCGACATAACAAGTAGAAAGCAAAGAGGATTTATGGCAACCCAACGACGCAAGCGTGCCCCCAAGAAGGCAGCGCCCAAACGCACCATCTGGCGCAAGCTGTTCTGGCTTGGCTTCAAGCTCTCCCTGGTGGTGGCGGCCTTTATGGTGGTGTTTGGCATCTACCTCGATACCAAGGTGCGCGAGCGCTTCGATGGCGAGAAGTGGCAGCTGCCGGTGATGGTCTACAGCCGCCCGCTGGAGCTCTACCCCAGCCAGCGCCTGTCGCGGGACCAGATGCTGCGCGAGCTCAACATGCTGAGCTACAAGCAGGTGCGCCAGCCTCACACGCCGGGTGAATACACCATCAACGGCAACCGCATCGAGCTGATTCGCCGTCCGTTCGAGTTCTATGACGGCGCCGATGGTGCCCGTGGCCTGCGCCTCACCTTCAACGGCCCGCGCCTTGAGGGGATCCAGTCGCTGGAGAACCAGCGCCAGCTCGGTTACGCCCAGATGGACCCGGTGCTGCTCGACCGCCTCAACACCGAAGATCGGGAAGATCGCCTGCTGGTGCGCCTCGCCGAGGTACCGGACAGCCTGCTGGTGACCCTGCTCACCACCGAGGATCGCGACTTCTACCAGCATGGCGGCGTCTCGCCGGTGGCCATCATGCGGGCCATGTTCGCCAACCTGATCGCGGGTCGTACCGTGCAGGGGGGCAGTACCCTGACCCAGCAGCTGGCCAAAAACTTCTTCCTGACCCGTGAGCGCAGCCTGTGGCGAAAACTGCAGGAAGCCTACATGGCGGTGCTGATCGACTACCGCTATAGCAAGGACGAGATCCTGGAGTCCTACCTCAACGAGGTCTATCTGGGTCAGAACTTCTCGCAAGGGGTCTATGGCTTCGGCCTCGCCTCCTACTTCTACTTCGGCATTCCGGTCAACGAGCTGGACATCGATCAGGTCGCCCTGCTGGTCGGTCTGGTAAAAGGCCCCTCCTATTACGATCCCTGGCGCTTCCCCGATCGGGCCAAGGTGCGCCGCGATCTGGTACTGAAACTGCTGATGGATCACGGCAGCCTGACCCAGGCCGAATATGATCTGGCCAGCAAGCAGCCGCTCGGCATCATCGCCCGCGGCCAGATGAGCTACGGCCGCACCCCGGCCTTCATGGGGCTGCTCAAGCGCGAGATCCAGAGCCGCTTCGGCTCGGATCTGCTCAAGCAGTCCGGCCTCAAGATCTTCACCAGCCTCGACCCCATCGCCCAGCATGCCGCAGAGCAGGCGGTCGCTTCTGGCCTCGCCGACATCGAAAAACTGCGCGGCAAGAAGAAGCTGGAGGCCGCCATGGTGGTCTCCGACTGGCACAAGGGCGAAGTGGTGGCGCTGGTCGGTGGCCGCGATCCCCGCTACGCCGGTTTCAACCGGGCGCTCGATGCCCGCCGCCAGATCGGTTCGCTGGTGAAACCTGCGGTCTACCTGACCGGCCTCTCCAACGGCCTGACCCTGGCGACCCCGCTCAAAGATCAGCCGATCCGCATTCGCGGTCAGGATGGTCAGGTCTGGACGCCGCAAAACTACGATCGCAAGTTCCGCCAGAGCGTGCCGCTGATGGATGCATTGGCCAGCTCCCTCAACGTGCCGACCGTCAATCTGGGGCTGCAAGTGGGGCTGGAGAAGGTTGTCGACACCCTGCACAAGCTGGGAGTCCAGCAGGAGATCCAGCCCTACCCGTCGCTGGTGCTGGGGGCGGTGGCCCTCTCCCCGCTGGAGGTGAACCAGATGTACCTGCCCATCGCCAATCAGGGGCTCACCCAGCCGCTGTCGGCCATTCGCGCCGTGGTGAACGGGGATGGCAGCCTGCTCTATCAGCATGATCAGACCGCCAAGCGGGTCACCGACCAGCAAGCAAGCTGGCTGACCTTGTTCGCCATGACCAAGACGGTGAGTCAGGGCACAGCCCGCGCCCTCAGTGCCAAGTTCCCGGGCGCCACCATGGCGGCCAAGACAGGCACCACCAACGAGCTGCGCGACTCCTGGTTTGCCGGGATGGACAACAACGAGCTGGTCAGTATCTGGGTCGGTCGCGACGACAACACCCCGGCGGGCTTGACCGGTGCCAGCGGTGCCCTGCAGCTCTTTAGCGGCTACATGAGCCAGCGCGGCGTCAACAGTCTGGGATTGAAGATGCCGGAAGGGGTCACCTGGGCCAACTTCTCCCGCGCCAGCGGCACCCGCGTCACCAGCGACTGCCCGGGCAGCCTGCAGGTGCCGGCCAAAGCCTCCACCATGGGCTCCCCGGCCGGTTGCGCCAGCAATGCGACACCACGCAGTGCGCTGGATGACTGGTTCGGCGGTTTCTTTAACTAGATCAACGACACAGACAGCGCAGGCTGCCCGTTCACTATGCTGCTGAGAAGGAAACACCATGACCTTTCCGCTGTTTGACGCCATCCACCATGTGGCCATCATCGCCAGCGATTACCCACGCTCGCGCCACTTCTACCACGAGGTGCTGGGGCTGCCCATCATCGCCGAGACCCTGCGCGAGGCGCGCCAGTCATGGAAACTGGATCTGGCCCTGCCGGACGGCAGCCAGCTGGAGCTGTTCAGCTTCCCCTCGCCTCCCGAGCGCCCCTCCCGCCCCGAGGCGTGCGGCCTGCGCCATCTCGCCTTTCGGGTCAGCGACCTTGACCGGGTCATCGCCCACCTGCTGGCCCATCGGGTCGAGGTAGAGCCGGTGCGGGTGGACGAGCTGACCGGCAAGCGCTTTACCTTCTTCGCCGACCCCGACGGCCTGCCGCTGGAGCTCTACGACGCGCCGCGCTGAGCCTGCATCGACCAAGCAATCAGCCAAAGAAAAGCCGCCCGGTTGCAACCGGGCGGCTTTTCTTATTGCTTCAGGTTATCAGGCGGTAGTCAGCATAACGACAGCCAGCGCCATCACCATCATGCCAGCCCAGCCGATGGGCTTGAGCCGCTCACCGAAGAAGAGCAAACCGCCCAGCGCCGTACCGACGATGCCGATAGCCCCCCAGGTGGCGTAGGCAACAGCCAGGTCAATCTGGCCGCCACTTACCGCTTCCGAGAGCAGGGTAAAGGCGCCGAGTACCAGCATGATCCCCAGGAATCCCCACCCCTTGTAACGAAAACCCTTGGAGCGGTTGATGGCCATGTTGGCGCCGATATCGATCAGTGCGGCACCCAGTACAATCACAAACGGACTCATGCTGTGGCCTCCGCTTCTACTGACTTGTCTGCGGGCTCATCATGGGTCTCCCCCATGGTCACCATAACAATCCCCACTATCGCGAGAGCCAGGCCAATCAGCTCCTGAACGGTCACATCGTAACCAAGGAACATGACCGACACTATGGTGATCAGGGTGATCCCGAGCCCCTCCCAGAGCGCAAAGGCAATACCAATGGAGATTGTTTTGGCGGCTTTCGCCAGCAACCAGTACGAGAAACCGATCAACAGCCACATCGGGATGTAATTCATCCAGCCTGCCCCCTGCTCGGGGATCATGGCCATGCTGGAGGTACCGGCGACCTCGGTCACGATGGCGCCGGTCAGAAACAGCCGGGCCAGAAACATACGACTTAATAACATATAAGATGCCTTTGTTGCTTCGACGGGAGAGATGGTAAACGGGGAGAAGCAACTCGCGACAATCGCTCAGCGTCGATTATTCCGACGCCATAGGTTTGCCTTGCCTCGGTTCGGCACGCTAAGGTGATGGTGAAAAAATCCGTCATGGCCTGTAAAAGATGAAGCTATATCAAATAGAACTCTTTGTAGAGTCAGCCAATAGCGGCTCTATTGCCAACTCCGCCCGTCGCCTCGGCAAAAGCCGCAGCGCCGTCAGCACCGCCATCGCGGCGCTGGAAGTTGAGCTTGGCGTCGAACTTTTTGAACGAGGCGCCAATCAGAGTCGCCTGACCGAAATCGGCGAGCTGGTGCTGGATGATTGCACCCGCCTGCTACAGGCAGCCAACAGCCTGCAGCAGAAGTGCAAACATTACGCCTCGGGGGCCGAAGTGGCGCTGCGGGTTGCCCGCGATGACGCCATTCCCGAGCCGGTGTGGCGCGAGATGCTGGCCAGCCTGCACAATCAGTTTCCCGGTACCAGTATCTCGCTGGTGCTCGCCTCTCCGCCCGAACTGCCAGCGCTGGTGGAAGAGGGGTTCGTCGATGCCGCTTTTGGCCTTATCACCGAGGATCAGGAGCGCAGCGGCCTCAATATCGACGTGCTCAACCCGATCCGCACCCTGATGGTGGTGGCACCCAGCCATCCGCTGGCCGGACTGAAGCGGGTCAAACAGCAGGATCTGACCGATCACACCCAGGTCACCCTCTCGTATGTAGATGAATTTTCGGTAAAAAGCCTGCTACCTGTGGGAGGCCAGCATATCGGCCTCTCCAGCTTCGAGTTGATGCGCAATGCGGCACTGGACGGACTGGGCTGGGCTGTGCTCCCCTCGCCACTGATCCAGAGCCAGCTGCGACAAGGCTCCCTGCTGACCCTGAAACACAAGTCCAGCCTGCAGTGGCGTGATTATGGTGTCTATCTGGCGGAAAACGCCTATCACGGCAAGGTGTTGGCCTGGTTGAAGAAGTCGATCCAGGGGTATCTGGAACCTTTCGAGTAGCGATAAAGAGGCGGAGCCAGCTCACGATATCTGCTTATCCTGATGATCCGAGCGGATGTGATCGTGCATACTGTTCACATACTCATTGAGCGCCGGAGGCGTAACCGATATGAGCAGTGCCCAAGACAAGGACGATATCTTGCTGGACGACGACATCATCGAACTCGATGATGAGGAGGTCGTGGTCCCCAAGGCACTCAACCCATGGCAAGTGCTGATCGTGGATGATGAGCCGGATATCCATCATGCCACCCGCCTGGCCCTCTCCAACATTCACTACAAATCCCGTCCGCTGGAGCTGCTCAATGCCTACAGCGGCGCCGAAGCTGGCCGCATGCTGGAGGCCAATCCCAGGATCGCACTGATCCTGCTCGATGTGGTGATGGAGACCGAAGATGCAGGTCTGCGGCTGGTGCACCGGATCCGCAACGAAATGCACAACTCGCTGGTGCGGATCGTGCTGCGTACCGGCCAGCCCGGCCAAGCACCCGAGCAGCGGGTGATCCTCGATTACGACATCAATGACTACAAGACCAAGACCGAACTGACGGTACAAAAGCTCTACACCACCGTCATCGCATCCCTGCGTTCATACGAAACTCTCAGTGCCATCGACAAGAGCCGGCAGGGGCTTGGCAAAATTCTGGAAGGGGCGGGCGATCTCTACCATCTTCATTCACTCAAGGAGTTTGCCTCCGGCGTGCTGAAACAGATCAGCGCCATTCTCGATGTGGGCACCGAAGGGGCTATCTGCGCCGAGCGCCGTCCCGGCGAACAGGGGCTGGAGATCCTCGCCGCTACCGGCGACTACGAGACTCTACTGGATGATGGCAAGATCACCGACTTTCCCACCCTCAATGACTCGGTCATGAAGGCACTGGCGGCGCGCTGCAACCGCTTTGAACACCCGCAGGACTCCCTCTATATCGCCGCCCAGAATGGTCGCGAGTTCGTGTTGAGTTTTACCCCGACCCAGCCCCTCGATCCCCTCGAGTGCGACCTGCTGGATGTCTTCTGCCAGCGCATCTCGGCAGCCTACGACAACCTCTATCTCTACAACCAGTTGCTGCGCGCCCAAGAGGCCACCGTGGTGGCGCTGGCGGCGCTGGCGGAGTTTCGCGACTCCGATACCGGCGAGCATGTCTTGCGGGTGCAGAAGCTCTCGGATGCCATCGTGGCCGAATTGAAGCAAATGGCAGCCTATCCCGAGCAGCTGACCCCGGAGTTTGTCGAGATGATCGGCATGGCCTCCATCCTGCACGATGTGGGCAAGGTGGGCACCCCGGATCATATCCTGCACAAACCCGGCCGTTTCGACCCGGAAGAGCGCGCCATCATGGAGCAGCACGCCGGTATCGGCGCCAATATCCTGCACAAGGCGGGCGAAATGGTTGAGGGAACCAGCTACCTCTCGCTGGGGGCCGAAATCGCCCGGGGCCACCACGAGCACTTCGATGGCAAGGGCTACCCGCAGCAGCTGTCTGGTCAGCAGATCCCCCTGTCGGCGAGGATTGTGGCGGTAGTCGATGTATTCGATGCCCTGCTCAGCAAGCGCCCCTACAAGGAGCCCTGGACGCTGGCGCAGACCATGGAGTACATCCAGTCCCGCTCCGGCACCCAGTTTGACCCTCATGTAGTGACAGCCCTGTCGCGACTGGTCAACGAGTCGAGACTCCCCTACTCGCTCTGACCCTCTTTACTCGCAACTCCACATGCTCTGCCGGTGACCAAGGTCAGCGGCAGGGCATCAAAACAGCCATTTTGTTGCATCCCGTACACATCAAAGCGCCGCAAACCGGAAACATCCCCCTTCTTTGTTAGCGATATCCGCTGAAATATGGTCATTTAACATCACATCGCTATAATATTGGCCTGCAAACCTGATACTAACAACGAAGGAATTATCATGAGCCTGAACCTGGTACCGGCTGGCAAGAGCCTGCCCGACGATATCTATGTCATCATCGAAATCCCGCAGAATGCCGACCCGATCAAATACGAAGTCGACAAGGACAGCGGTGCTATTTTCGTCGATCGCTTCATGTCTACCCCGATGTTCTATCCGTGCAACTACGGCTACGTGAACGCGACTCTCTCTCTGGATGGTGACCCCGTCGACGTACTGGTTCCGACCCCCTACCCGCTGCTGGCCGGTTCCGTCATTCGCTGCCGTCCGGTTGGCGTGCTGAAGATGACCGACGAATCTGGCGAAGATGCCAAGATCGTTGCTGTACCGCACTCCAAGCTGACCAAACAGTACGACCACATCCAGGATGTGAACGATCTGCCGGAACTGCTGAAAGCCCAGATCCAACACTTCTTCGAGCGCTACAAAGAGCTGGAAGCGGGCAAATGGGTCAAGGTGGAAGGCTGGGGCGACAAGGCTGCTGCCGAAGCCGAGATCAAAACCTCTGCCGAGCGTTACGCTGCCAAGTAAGCGTCACTTCGCTTGTAAAAAAGGCGCCTTATGGCGCCTTTTTTGTCGGTGTTTGCGGCAGCTGACCGGCCGCATCTTCGGCAGGATTGCCCTGAATGTATATTTCACGGCCATCTTTCTGGTAAGGCCGATAGTAATCACCGCCACAGCGATAGCCGCCGCCCGGCTGGCTCATCAGCTCGCAGTTGACCGGCAACACCTCCAGCCACTTGATGGCCTGCTGGTAGCGCAGCCACTCCTGCCATTCGTGCTCGCGTGCCAGCTGATCGCGCAGGGCAAAGGTATCCGCAATGGACATCCCCTTGTTGACGATCACCTGACCCGCCATGGCTGGCAGGCTGAGCAGCCCAAACAGCACTATGATCCAAGGCTTCATAACCCCTCCAGAGTGACTTAATTTCACAATTAAATTAAAAGTCACATCAATCTGTTATCCAGATCACAAAACGAAACATCACCAAAGTGGTGCCGGCTCACCTAGTTGTTAATTATCGTCCACGGCAGGAAGCACCACCATGAAGCTGACCCCCGCGCTGTTGCTCAGCCTCACTCTCTGCACCACTCTTGGTGCTACAAGCAACGCCAGCGAAATCAACATGAGCTGGCAGTGGCAATCCACCGATGGCCAGCGCAAGCACTTCCAGCTGACCACCGACGATCAGGTGATGGCCGCCAGTCGCCACGAGATGAGCCTGCTGAAGGCTTCCCTCACCAATCCGCTGGAGACCCTTTACGCCTACATCAGCCCGCGGCTCTACAACAGCATCAACCTGATCAACCAGAGCAGCCCGGAGACAGCAACCAAGTTTCGCAATCTGGAGCAGGCCTTCACCCTGCGGGACGACAGCATGGAGTCGCTGCTGTTCTGGCAAGCCTACCAGCAGTATCAGGAGGATGCCTTCTACCAGATGAGGGTGATCCCCTGCGTCCATCCGGCCAATCGCAAACTGCCTTGCGTGCGACCCGATTACTCCCAGCTCTTCTACCACTTCAAAGGGCACCTCAAGCCACTGGCGCAGCAGTTTGCGGCCAAGGATCTCGCCACCAGCGTCAGCCTGCTGCAGGAGTGGCTGAACGCCATCCCCACCCAACCGGAGCAGCTGGATCACTTCGCGCCGCCGCTGCAAGCGTTGCAAGATAACAAGGCCGACAGCGACGAGAAGGCGCTCTTGATGGCCAGCCTGCTGGCGGAGCTGGCGCCGCAATATGTGCTCAGCATCATCTATCCGGATATCAGCATCGGCAGCGTCTCCCCAGCCTGGTTGGCCATTACGGCAGACAGTGGCGTACCCGGAGATGTGGTGGTGATCAACAATCAGCGCCATGTGCTGCTGACCGGCTCGTCCCTGCTGGCCCAGCAGATGACCATGGCCAAGATCCCCCTCATCAGCGAATCGCTCTACTGACGCAGACAGCTCAGACCAGCAGCCAATTCATTGATTTTTATCGATGTCATGCCATCCTAGCCGCCCTTGCCAGCCAACCACCTGACTGGCGGGGCGCCGACGCTTCTGAATTGCGATCTTATTTAACACTTTTTAAACAGATCCGATCAGTTTAGGATGAAGCTCGCCCATTCCCTCAATCCGAAACTCGTTATAACATAACAAATGGAGTGTCATCAGGATGAAACATCTCGTACTTACTTTGGCGCTGCTGCCATCTCTGGTCTTTGCTCACAACTTCAAGGATGGCAACCCGGTGCCGCTGGTCAATGTCAGCGACAAGGGTGAGCTGGTACTGAACGGCAAGGATATCGGTTACCAGCCGTGGCAGAGCACCTCGCTCACCGGCAAGGTGTTCCTGATCCAGCATATTGCCGGTCGCTCCAGTGCCAAGGAGCTGAACGCCCCGATGATCGAGGCGATCAAGGCCGCCAAGCTGCCGCAAGACAAGTACCAGACCGTTACCGTCATCAACAGCAATGACGCCATCTGGGGCACCTCCGGCTTCGTGAAGAGCAGTGCCGAGGACAGCAAGAAAGAGTTCCCCTGGTCCGCCATGGTGCTGGATGCCAAGGGCATGGCGCGCAACGCCTGGGATCTGACGCCGGAAAGCTCGGCGATCATCCTGCTGGATAAAGAGGGCAAGGTGCTGTTTGCCAAAGATGGCCAGCTCGATGCCAACAACATTGCTACCGTGATGGGGCTCATCAAGTCCCATCTCTAAGTCAGAGAGAAAGGGCGCTGATGGCGCCCTTTCCATAAGGGTCTATGGGTCGTATCAAGCTGAAAATCTGGATCTTTCTGCTGGGCTGGTTATGGCTGCAGCCTGCCCTTGCCCGGCACCAGTTTGAATCCGCCCTGCCCGGCCACGACGACCATCACTGCCTGGTTTGCGCCCTCCATTTGGATGGCAAGCAGGTCATCACCGCCACCCCCTATTGTTTCCCCGGTTCGGCCTCTGTTCTGCCCGTCGTTGCAACCACGCAGCGCTCGGCGGATACCGCCACGCTTCACTGCTATGCCATCCGTGCACCGCCAGCCTCTGCTTTTCTCTATCCCTTTGTTTAATTTTGCTATTTGTTTTGAAAAAAGGATTAAAGATGAAAGCAGTTACTCTGTTGCTGGCCGCAGCGGCCTTTGGCGCACACGCCAATCACGACGAACACGAGAGCCACAGCCACGGCGCCCACGAGCATGGCCACGGCCACCTCAATCTGGTTGTCGATGGCAACCAGCTGATGATCGAGCTGCAGGCACCCGCAGCCGATCTGGTGGGTTTCGAGCACGCTGCCAAGAGCGATGAAGAGAAGGCGCAATATGCCAAGGCGGTCACCCGCCTCCAGCAGCCTGACGCCCTGTTCCGCTTCGACCCGGCCGCTGGCTGCAAACTGACCCAGCAGGAGCTGCAAGCCGCCAAAGAAGAGCATGATCACGACCATGACCATGACCATGACCATAACCATGACAAGGCTGCCAGCGACAAACATGAAAACCACCATGATCATGACGAAGCGGGTCACGCCAATATGGGCGCCATGTACACCTACACCTGCGCCACGCCAGCCAAACTGACCGGCCTTGAGGCGACCCTGTTCAGCGTCTATCCGAGCCTTGAGAAGCTGAGCGTGCAGGGGATCCTGCCCACCGGCCAGACCGCTGGCGAGCTGTCCCCGTCCGCCAACAAGCTGAGCTGGTAACGCCATGAAAAAAGCCGTGGTTGAGATCCGCGATCTGGCCTTTGCCTGGCCAGGTGGCGACGCTGTACTCGATCTGCCCGCCCTCACTATCCACGAGGGTGAGCGGGTCTTTATCAAGGGCCCGTCGGGCTCTGGCAAGTCGACCCTGCTCGGGTTGCTGGCCGGGATCCAGACCGCCAACCACGGCACCCTGGAGGTGCTGGGCCAACCATTGGCCCGGCTCTCTGGCCGTGCCCGTGACCACTTCCGGGCGGCCAATCTGGGTTATATCTTCCAGCAGTTCAATCTGCTGCCCTTTCTTTCGGTGCAGGACAACGTGACCGCTGCCCTCACTTTCTCGCCCGCCAAACGGGCTCGCCTGCAAGGGAGTCCGGAGCAGGAGGCGCGCCGTCTGCTGGCGGAGCTGCAACTGCCGGATGACGCGCTGCATCGCCCCGTCCATGCCCTCAGCATCGGCCAGCAGCAGCGGGTTGCCGCCGCACGGGCGCTGATCGGCTCGCCGCCACTGGTGATCGCCGACGAGCCCACCTCGGCCCTCGACACCGACAACCGGGCGGCCTTTATCAAGCTGTTGTTCGAGGAGTGCGACAAGCAGGGCTCGACTCTGATCTTCGTCAGTCACGACCCTTATCTCGAACCCCTGTTCCCGCGGGTCGAAAACCTGCAACAGCTCAACCGGAGGGCATCATGCTAAAGCTAGCCCTGCAAAGTCTCTGGGCCCGCCGCCTTACCGCCGGGCTCACCCTGCTGGCCGTCGCCATCAGCGTCACCCTGCTACTCGGGGTGGAGCGGGTCCGCACCCAGGCCCGTGAAAGCTTCTCCAACACCGTCTCGGGAACCGATCTCATCGTCGGCGCCCGCTCCGGTCAGGTGAATCTGCTGCTCTACTCGGTGTTTCGCATCGGCAACCCCACCAACAACGTGGGGTGGGACTCCTATCAGGCCATCAAGCAGAAACCGGGCGTCGCCTGGACCATCCCGCTTTCCCTTGGTGACTCCCACAAAGGATTTCGGGTGCTCGGCACCAATGACGACTACTTCACCCACCTGAAGTACGGTCAGCAGCAGTCGCTGCAACTGCGCGAGGGGCGGCCATTCGACACGCCGTTTGAAGCGGTACTCGGCGCTCAGGTGGCCGAGAAGCTCGGCTATCACCTCGACCAATCCATCGTCATCGCCCACGGCGCTGGCAACACCTCGTTCAGCCAGCACGACAATCTGCCGTTCAAGGTGGTGGGCATTCTGGCGCCGACCGGCACACCCATCGATCGCACCATCCATGTGCCGCTGGCGGGGATAGAGGCGATCCATCTGGGCTGGGATACAGGCCGCCACAGCAAGAACGTGACGCCGGAGCAGGCGCTGGCGCAGGATCTCACCCCGAAAACCATCACCGCCTTTATGGTGGGCTTGAGCAACCGGATCCTGGCGTTCCAGCTGCAACGCAGCGTCAACACCTATCCCAAGGAGCCGCTGATGGCGATCCTGCCGGGGGCCGCCCTGCAGGAGCTGTGGAGCCTGATGAGCGTGGCGGAAACCGCGCTGTCGGTCATCGCAGGTTTCGTGGTGGTGGCGGGCCTGATCGGCATGCTGACTACCCTGCTGGCGGGGCTTAACGAGCGACGCCGGGAGCTCGCCATATTGCGATCCCTTGGCGCGGGCCCTGCCCACCTGTTCCTGCTGCTGGCGCTGGAGGCCATGGCGCTGACCACGGTCGGCATCACCCTCGGTGTCGCCGTGCTCTATCTGGGGCAGGGGCTTGCCTCGCCCTGGCTGCTCAGCCACTATGGCCTGCAACTGAGTCTGGGGCTGCCGAGCGCCTACGAGTGGCAGCTACTGGGGGTGGTGTGGCTGGCGGGCATGGTGATTGGCCTGCTCCCTGCCGCCCGCGCTTACCGCTACAGCCTGAGCGATGGCATGAGCATTCGCGTCTAGCGAGACGCCCAAAATAGAAACAGAAGGACAGATGATGAAGTGGAAAATTGTGGCGCTGCTCGCCAGCCTGCTGGTGCTGCCCGCCCTGGCCGCCGATTACAAGACCATCGACTGGGATGTGCTCATCCCGGAAGGGGAGAAACTGCTACCACCGCCCCAGGTCAATCACGAAGATCCCATGTCGGTGCCGCAACCGGTGGGCGGGGTGAACAAGAAGCTGGACAACCAGGATGTGCGCATTCCGGGCTTCGTGGTGCCGCTGGAAGGGGATGCCAAGAAGATCACCGCCTTCCTGCTGGTGCCCTACTTCGGCGCCTGCATCCATGTGCCGCCGCCGCCCACCAATCAGGTGATCTATGTGAGCTACCCCAAGGGGGCGCCGGTGGATGATCTGTGGGATGCCATCTGGGTGAAGGGCAAGATGCGCACTGTCAGCTCCAGCCACGAGATGGCCACCGCCTCCTATTCGATGGAAGCGGTCGAGGTGAGCGTCTACGAGGAGTAACCCTCCCGTTGCAAAAAAAGCGGCCTCCACGGAGGCCGCTTTGTTATCTTGGCATCCCGGTTGGAGTAACATTCAGCTCCAGAACCTGTGCGAATGGAGTCAGCATGGCAGACCTCCCCCCCCCGAAAAAAGAGAGTTCGATCCTGAGCAGCCAGGAGCAGACCCTGCGTCTGGCCCGCAGTCGCGGCATCGACGGCATGCTCACCCGCAACAGCGACAGCACCTTCGAACAGCGCGCCACCTTTCGCCATCTGGCGGATCAGGCCGCTCGCCAGCGCAATCTGGAAGCCATCATGGTGATGGCCTCCCGCCACTGCGAAGAGACCGCAGCCGGCGGCGAGATGGACAGCGACTGGCTGACCCGCTTCCTGCAACTGGCGGAAGATATCAGCATGGTGCCGATGCAGCAGCTGTGGGGGCGGATCTTCGCGCTGGAAGTCGCCACCCCGGGCCGCTTCTCCATCCGGGCGCTCGCCACCCTCAAAGAGATGACCCAGCGCGAGGCCCAGCTGTTTCAGCGCATCTGTTCACTGACTTGCCACTACACCGGCAGCGACGAGCAGCGACTGCTGCTGGGGCTGCACAAGGGGGCCACCCTGCTGAGTCGCGCCAAAGCAACCCGCCTTGGCCTTGGCAAATACCGACTGCCCTACAATGCCCTGCTGCAACTGTTCGAGCTGGGGCTGCTGCATCGCGCGGAGCTGGAGTCAGGCCCGCTGCCCGCCGATGGGGTCGAGCTGGAGTTCGGCAACCAGCGCTGGCGGCTGCAGTGCAAGCAGAACAACATCACCCTGCTCTACTACCGCCTCACCCCGGTGGGCAACGAGCTCGCCCAGCTGCTGCAAGAGTCGCCGCTGGAGGAGTACCTGCAAGATCTGAAAACCGTGCTGGTGCAGGGTATCCAGATTGAAGTGATGCAGCTCGTCAGCGCCCCCTCCTCACCCGCTCCCGACCCTCTCCCCTGATCTCTGGCGGGGCAGCTGATGCCCCGTCGGTTCGTGGTTCCTTCGCATCAAGCTGCTGGCTCCCAGCTTATGGGCTTGCCCAGAATAGGTTGCAAATTGCAGATGCCGCAGAGGCACACCCCGTCAGATCCGTTGCATATTGCAAACAACCACGCGCTTTTCCTCTCCAAACCTCGCTAATAACACATCAATCATTAGCTTTTGCCAGCTGGCCCGCCCTTTGCACATGTCTTGATGCAGATCAAAATTTAACCACCACAGCTCGGGAGCAAGGCCATGAGAATCAATCAACCGGTTACCCAAAGAGAACGTCTCTATCCAGACCACCAGAGCCTCATCTCCACCACGGATCTGGAGAGCCGCATCACCTACGCCAACGATGAGTTCTGCGATATTGCAGGCTTCTCGCTCGACGAGCTGAAGGGGGAACACCACAATCTGGTGCGCCATCCTGACATGCCGAAACAGGCCTTTGCCGATCTGTGGGGTCACATCAGGGATGGCAAGAGCTGGATGGGGCCGGTGAAAAATCGCTGCAAGAATGGCGATCACTACTGGGTCAGCGCCTTTGTCACCCCCATCAAGGATGCCAGCGGCCGGGTGGTGGAGTATCAGTCTGTGCGCACCGCCCCGAGCGAGGAGATCAAACAGCGGGCCGAGAAGGTCTATGCCGACCTTCGCAACAACAAGCTGCCGCTGGCGCTCAAGTTGCCCACCTTCTCCCATACCCTGGCCATCAACCTCTGTCTGCTGCTGAGCCTGCTCGCCATGTTTGCCCTGGGCTACAGCCACGACATGAACTGGCAACTGGCGCTGGCCGCCCTGCCGCTGGCGATAGCGGCCATCACCCTGAACGCCCTCTCCCGCCGCCTCGGCAAGCTCAACAAGATGGCCCGCAGCCGCTTTGACAACCCGCTGATGCAGCTGCTCTACACCAACAAGGTGGACAACATCGCCGCCATCGAACTCTCGATGGTGATGAATCAGGCCGAGTTCAACGCCGTGCTGGCCCGCACCCAGCAGACTTGCAGCAAGATCCTGCAGGCCGCCGAAGGGGATCTGCGCAACGCCGAATCCATCACCGACAACCTGCAACAGCAGCAGGCCGAAACCAATCAGGTAGCGACCGCCGTGACCGAAATGTCGGAGTCCATTCGCGAGGTTTCACAGAGCTCCAGCGAATCCTCCAGCCTGCTGGACGAGACCGCCGACCTGTTCAAGAGCGGCAACCACAGCGTGGCCGAAACCGTGGCTGCCGTGGCGGGTATGAACAGCGAGCTGACCACCTCCAAGAGCGTGATCAGTGCGCTGGTCGGCCACTGCCGCGATATCGACGGCATCCTCGATGTGATCAATAACATCGCCAACCAGACCAACCTGCTGGCCCTCAATGCCGCCATCGAAGCGGCCCGGGCTGGCGAAGCGGGTCGCGGCTTCTCGGTAGTGGCCGACGAGATCCGCACGCTCGCCATCAAGACCCAATCCTCGACCAGCGAAATCCAGAAGATGATCACCGAGCTGCAAACCAGCGCCGGGGATGCAGAACAGGCGATGGAGAAGGGCTGCCAACTCTCCGAAAGCTGCCAGCAAAAAGCCTCGGCGACCGGCACCATACTCCAGCAGATCAACGATATGCTGCAGCAGGTGGCCTCTGGCAGCGGCCAGATTGCCCAGGCGGTACAGGAGCAGTTCCACGTCACCGCCGAGATCAACCGCAACGTGCTCAGCATCAAGACCCTGGCCGATGACTCCAGCGTCGGCAGCCAGCACGCCGTACACGGCATCACCCAGCTGGTAAACCAGTTGAGCGATCTCGACCGGCTGGTGCGCCAGTTCCAGAAAGGGGCTCCGGCCACCCAAAGCCGCTACGAAGTGGCCACCACCCGCGCCGTGCCGGTACGCCAAGCCAGATAAAGACAAGCAATCACCGCAGAAAAACCACATGGGCCCTTGGGCCCATGTGGTTTTTTAATGTCTGTCGACAAGCTGGCGACACTCCCGCTTTCCCCTTCCGATTTCCCCCTGCGCTGATTGACCGCTGCTGTTGAGCGCCACCATCACCATCCGATGTTTATTAATTTATTGATCCTGCTCAGAAAGTTACCACCTCCCTATTCCCTACTAAGTCCCGTTCGGTAACATATCCGCTTGGCAACCCTTGTCGGAGTCAGCCATGAGCCAAGCCAGTTCCAAATCGCCGGTTAAAAGCAGCAAACTGGAGGCTGGGATTCAGGGGCGGTAGCGTGGTTTTTGCAGGCAGGAGACAAGCCCAATAGACGAAGACGGTCAGACCAAGCAGAGCGGGATAAACATGGAGCGGGCCGATCGGTAAAGCACATTTTCAGATACATTTCGCGGTAAACGTTGGGCTTCAATTCGTTCAGCACCACCTACGATTTTTAGCCTAACATACGAAATGGCACTCAATAATTTACACTCCATAAAAATAGCTTTCATTTTAAAAATTAACTATTCAATACACTCAAACCCCGTATGTTAGGAAAGTAAATGAAAAGAACAAATATTTTTTATGCGACGGTCTTTATACTTGTTTTATTGTCTTTCTGTTTTGCCATATGGATTCATTATCTAAATGAAGGCAAAGATTTACTAAATTTTACAATATCAATTGTAGGATTTTGCATTGCATTGTTAGCCTTGTTTATTGCTGTCCGCACCTATACATCAATAGACAGTGTAAATAATATAAGCAAGATGGATGGTAACATCCTAGATAATGAAAACTATGTCACATCACTGCCAGAGATAATTAGTCAGTTTAAGTCTCAAGGTGAAAAAGATTTAGATAGAACCATATTTGACTCTATCGAGTACAAGTTAAAAAAAGAATCTCATACAGCAGTACTCTTTGCTGACACATTACAGTATATGATCGATCTAATAGTTATATTCCCTGCTGTCTTTAACGCTTCCGAAACTGACAGGGGAAGTTACAAGCAGCGTATGAACAGAATCCTAAAAAAAATAGATGAGCGGCGTGAGATTCTGTATTCCATTAGTAAAGGAAACTCCATTCAAATCACTGAATCCATAAAACTGTTTAAAGCTGTAGTTTCTTATCAAAATTTAGTTGCAGATGGCAATTTTAATATTCACGCTGATCTTCTTCATGTTCGTGGACCTATTCTTCGTAACCCAGTCACTAAAACTATCTATCACAACTACCTTGGCTTATATTACAATAAGAAAGGTATGCACTTACTTAGACAATCCCTTGCTATAGGATCGAAAGACATTCTTTCAATTGACGGTCTGAACAGTATTCAATCAAAAACAAATACTCTCTCACCACAAATTTTGGAAGAGGTAGTCATGTATTTAACCTCCGCATGCAAACAGTTTGATAGAGCCCTTGATATATCGAAGGAAGATATAATGTGGCCTAGCTTCATTAATTACAACAAGAGTAGAACATTATATTTTTTGAACTTGCTTTCAGGTTCGCATGATAGTTGGTTAGATGTTATGAATGAGACTATCAACTCTCGCTCCAGATTGAATAGATTAGTTGATGAAATTTTATCGGTAAGTAAATCAGGTGATGCTGAAGTAATTGATACACATCTGCGTACATTTTTTCTTTATCAAGAAGAGCTTGCTCGCCTAGTTAAACTAAATCTCATGATCTCAGAAAAAAACAATCAACCAAATATCTCCTCTATAATATACAGAGGTTTAGAGATCTCAAATATATCTAAAGATGACCTGGAAAAATCTTTCGTGGATATAGAAGAGTTCCCAAAAATAAAATTGTATCAAGATGACATCATCAAAAAAACATACATGAAATGTGACTCAATATAAAATCATCATAGCAAACAAAAATATAATAAATCATTTGTAACCTCAACCTTAAAATAAAGGTATTACATCACGCCATTCATTTAAGTAAATGCCCCCCTTCAAAGATAGAATGGGCTAGCGACCTGAATAATATACGGTTTGATTCAATTCACCATCTAAATATAAACTATAATATTTACTCAGGAAAATACACCCTACGGGTTAATTATGCAACCAAAGTCACATACTTTATTTCATTTCACCAAGAACATTGATTTCCTAAAAGACATTTTAGCTAATGGATTCTGGCCAAGATATTGCCTTGAAGATATGCGATGGTACTCAGGAAACAATACAAGAAGTGCTTATCCAATAGTTTGTTTCTGCGATATACCACTTTCTCGTGTCGATGAACATGTGAAGTTCTATGGTAATTATGGGATCGGCGTCACTAGAGAATGGGCTAGAAAAAAACAACTATCCCCAGTGATTTACCTTAATGAAGATACACATCAACACCAATCTTTAAAAAAGATCCTATTAGGCAATTTGAAAGGCAATGGATATTATCAAGATGCCGGCAGTGACATTAACAATATAATGTCTCACATAAAGCCTATAGAGGGAGAAATGATAGTCAATGGCGAATCAATATTTAAGGAGTTTTATCAAGAAAACGAATGGCGCTATGCCATTAGTGGATTGGCAACAGAGTTAAAATCCAAGCCATGGTTGTACGAGATAGATTATAAAAACAAAACTATATTAGAGAGTCAAAACTTGAAGTCAAAAGAGTATTACAGTTTAAAAATCTCACCATCAGATATAAGGTACATATTTGTCAAGTCTGATTCAGATATACCCAACATGGTTAATTTCATTCAAACTAATTTAGACTACTACCCTAGCTCAGACATTAAAATTCTATTATCGAGAATCATGTCTTTTGAAACGATAACTAGAGATATTTAAACCAATAATAAACACATCAACCAAATATTTAATTTATATTTCCGCCAAGAAAATATAAATGCCACGAACGATAAGGGCGATAGTTGGAAAAGAAATAAACATGGGGGAATTCTCCCCCTCTAATACCGATCCTCGGAATGGACAATCAACCTCAGTCGATCAACCCCCGTAGCCTTAGCGCAGCCAGCAACGCCTCCACCAGCTCCTCCACCGCTTTACCGGCATTCAGCAGATGAATTTCCGGCTGCTCGGGCGCCTCATAGGCGGAGTCGATACCGGTAAAATTCGTAATTTCCCCAGCCCGCGCCTTCTTATAGAGCCCCTTAGGGTCGCGCTCTTCACAGATGGCGAGCGGCGCATCCACAAACACCTCGACAAACTCCCCTTCGCCCAAGAGGCTGCGCACCAGCGCCCGCTCGGCACGGAACGGCGAGATAAAGGCGGTGAGTACGATCAGGCCCGCATCCACCATCAGTTTTGCCACCTCGCCGACCCGGCGGATATTCTCCTGCCGCGCGGCATCATCGAAACCAAGATCGCCACAGAGACCGTGGCGCACATTGTCCCCATCCAGCAGATAGGTGTGTTTGCCTTGTGCCGCCAGCGCCTGCTCCAGCGCCCCCGCCAGGGTCGATTTGCCCGCCCCGGAGAGCCCGGTAAACCAGATCACCAGCGGTTTTTGCCCTTTCAATTCAGCCCGGCTCTGTTTGTCGACGGCATGCTTGTGCCACACGATATTGCTCATCCAACACTCCTTGATTGGCGCTCACGCCTCAAAACTTAAACTGTCCGGCACCACAGGGAGCCGCCTCGGACTATCAGCCGACAGCTTGCTGGTGCCCTGGCATTGCTCATCCAACACCCCTTGATTGGCGCTCACGCCTTAAAACGGAAACAGCAGGGGCACCATCACAATCACCCCGAGGCTATAGGCCAGCGAGACCGGCAGCGCCAGCTTGAGGTAGTCCGGCATCTTGTAGTTGCCCGCGGCATAGACCATCAGGTTGGTCTGGTAGCCATAAGGCAGGATAAAGCTGGAGCTGGCCCCGAACAGCACCGCCAGAATAAACGGCATGGTAGAGACATCCATGCTGAGCGCCAGCTGGTAACCCATGGGGAAGGCCAGCGCGGCGGCGGCGTTGTTGCTCATCAGCTCGGTCAGCACCAGGGTAAACACATAAATACCGATAAAGGCGATGATGGGGCTGGCACCGTTGAACTCCCCCATCAGCCAGTCGGCGATAAGCTTGGCCAGTCCGCTCTTTTCCAGCTGATCGGCGATGGCGAGCGCCCCGCCCACCACCAGCCAGATATCCAGCGGAAAGCGGCGGCGGATCTCGTCCAGGGTCAGAATGCGGGTGAGCAGCAGCGCCACCAGCATCAGCAGCAACCCCTTGAACAGCGGTACCAGATCAAACACAGAGAGCGCCAGCACCCCGAGAAACCCCAGCACCACGGCGGCGCTGCGCTTGCCATCGAGGCGGGTGGAGGCTTCCAGCCCGCTCACCACCACAAAC